>NZ_SMLD01000002.1:0-152126 GCF_004352805.1 Nonomuraea mesophila | reverse complement strand
CCTGGTCCGCGCCGGGGCGACCTTCGTCAAGGGCAAGCTCGTCGAGCGGCCCGAGGAATCACTGGCCATCGAGGAGCGGTCAATAGCCGCATAAAAGATCTTGATCCACAGGTATTGACTATTTCTCGTACATACCGTGCTTAAACGGTAGGTCGGAGTCACGTCGCACGTGCGTACATGCATGTGGCCGACGTGGCTCCGCTCCGTCCAATCCGTAAACCACGGAACACGCACGGAACAGTGATCTTTTGGCCTCACGCTCTGACTGAGACACCCTCGCTTGTGGACCTTCAGCAGGCGGGGGTATCCCAGGTCAGAAGCTACTTCAACAGCTGCCGGGCCATGACCATGCGCTGGATCTGGTTGGTGCCCTCGTAGATCTGGGTGATCTTGGCGTCGCGCATCATGCGTTCCACCGGGAAGTCCTTCGTGTACCCGTACCCGCCCAGCAACTGCACCGCGTCCGTCGTGATGTCCATGGCGGCGTCCGAGGCGGCGCACTTGGCGGCGCTCGACAGGTAGGTCAGGTCCTTCTGGGGTTCGCCGTTCATCGCCCGTTCCGACTTCGCCGCCGCGTGGTACGTGAGTTGCCGGGCCGCCTCCAGTTTCATGGCCATGTCGGCGATCATGAACTGGAGTCCCTGGAAGTCGGCCACGGGACGGCCGAACTGCTTGCGTTCCTTGACGTAGCCGATCGCGTAGTCGAGGGCGCCCTGGGCGATGCCGAGGGCCTGGGCGGCGATGGTGACGCGGGTGTGGTCGAGGGTGGCGAGGGCGGTTTTGAAGCCGGTGCCAGGGTCGCCGATCATGCGGGTGGCCGGGATGCGTACGTCGTCCAGAATGACCTGGCGGGTGGGCGAGCCCTTGATGCCGAGTTTCTTCTCCTTGGGCCCGAACGAGACGCCCTCGTCGGACTTCTCGACGACGAAGGCGGAGATGCCGCGCGCCCCCGCGGACGGGTCGGTGACGGCCATGACCGTGTAGTACTCGGAGACGCCGGCGTTCGTGATCCACATCTTGGTGCCGTTGAGCACGTAGGCGTCGCCGTCCGCGACCGCGCGGGTCTTCATGGCCGCCGCGTCCGACCCGGCTTCCGGCTCCGACAGCGCGTACGAGAACATGGCCTCCCCCCGGGCGACGGGCGCCAGGTAGCGGAACTTGAGCTCTTCCGACGCCGAGAGCAGCAGCGGGACGGTGCCCAGCTTGTTGACGGCGGGGATCAGGGAGGAGGACGCGCACGCGCGGGCGACCTCCTCGATGACGATCACCGTGGCCAGGGCGTCCGCCCCCGCCCCGCCGTACTGCTCAGGGACGTGTACGGCGTGCAGGTCGGAGGCGACGAGGGCCTTGTAGACGTCCCAGGGGAACTCCTCGGTCTCGTCGGCCGCGGCGGCGTGCGGGGCGATCTTCTCGTCGGCCAGGGCACGGACGGTCTCCCTGAGCAGGTCGTGTTCCTCGGCGGGCGCGTAAAGAGGGAAGCTCATGCGACGAATACTAGGACGTCCGACCATCTTGTTACCAGCGGGTACGGTTTGCAAAAGGGAGGTGGTGGCACGAAGGAGATAGCGAGGGCCGGTAGCATGCCTCAGCAAATCGAAAGGAGCTCACTCGTGCCATATCGCCTCACGGTGATCGGGACCGGATACCTGGGGATCACCCATGCGGCGTGCATGGCCGATCTCGGATACGACGTGCTGGGCCTCGACATCGACGCTGACAAGATCAACCGGCTCAACAACGGGCAGCTCCCGATCCACGAGCCCGGGCTCGAAGAGGTGCTCCAGCGCGGGCTCGAATCCGGCCGCCTGCGCTTCACCACCTCGTACGAGGAGGTCGCGGCCTTCGGCGACGTGCACTTCATCTGCGTGGGCACCCCGCAGAAACGCGGCGAGTACGCCGCCGACGTCTCCTACACGCACCAGGCCGTCGAATCCCTGGCTCCGCTCCTCGACCGGGAGTGCCTGGTGGTCGGCAAGTCCACCGTGCCCGTCGGCACCGCCGAACGGCTGGCCGACAAACTCGCCCGCCTCGCGCCCGCGGGCGGCCAGGCCGAGCTGGCCTGGAACCCCGAGTTTCTGCGGGAGGGTTTCGCGGTCAAGGACACGCTCCACCCCGACCGCATCGTGCTCGGCGTGCGCAGCGAGCGGGCCGAGAAGGTGCTGCGCGAGGTGTACGAGCCGCTGGGCGAAGTGCCGTTCGTGGTGACCGACTTCGCCACGTCCGAGCTGGTCAAGACGGCCGCCAATGCGTTCCTCGCCACCAAGATCTCCTTCATCAACGCCATGGCCGAGGTCTGCGAGGCCGCGCACGCCGACGTCAAGCAGCTGTCAGAAGCGCTGTCGTACGACGACAGGATCGGCGGCCGTTACCTCAACGCCGGGCTCGGTTTCGGCGGCGGCTGCCTGCCCAAGGACATCAGGGCCTTCATGGCGCGGGCCGGCGAGCTGGGCGCGGACCAGGCGCTGACGTTCCTGCGCGAGGTGGACGACATCAACATGCGCCGGCGGGCCCGCATGGTCGACCTGGCCAGGGAGCTGGCCGGCGGCTCGTTCCACGGCTGCACCGTGGGCGTGCTGGGCGCCGCGTTCAAGCCCAACTCCGACGACATCCGCGACTCCCCCGCGCTCAACGTCGCCGTCACCATAGGCCAGCAGGGCGGACGGGTCACCATCTACGACCCGATCGCGCTCGACAACGCACGTAAGGCCCATCCCGAGCTGAACTACGGCGGTTCCGCCGTAGAGGCGGTGCGCGGCGCGCACGTGGTCCTGCTGCTGACCGAGTGGCAAGAGTTCCTGGAGCTCGACCCTGAGCAGCTCGGAGCGGTGGTCGCCACCCGGCGCATCGTCGACGGCCGCAACTGTCTCGACCCGGAGCTGTGGCGCGCGGCAGGCTGGCACTACCGCGCCCTGGGCCGCCCCTGAGCCGGCTCAGAGTCCGGCGGCCTCGGCGCGCAGCCGCTCGCCCTTGGCGTACGCCTGCTCCTTCAACCGCGCCTGGAACTCCTCCATGCGTGTCCGCAGCCCGGCGTCGGAGGCGGCGAGGATGCGTACGGCCAGCAGCCCCGCGTTGCGGGCGCCCCCGACGGCCACGGTCGCCACCGGCACCCCGGCCGGCATCTGGACGATGGACAGCAGGGAGTCGAGCCCGTCGAGGTGTTTGAGCGGCACCGGCACCCCGATCACCGGCAGCGGCGTGACGGAGGCCAGCATGCCGGGCAGGTGGGCGGCCCCGCCGGCGCCGGCGATGATCACCTGGAGGCCGCGGGCGGCGGCCTGGCGGCCGTAGTCGATCATCTCGACCGGCATGCGGTGGGCCGACACCACGTCGGCCTCGAACGCCACCCCGAACTCGGCGACCGCCTCGGCGGCGGCCTTCATCACGGGCCAGTCGGAGTCGCTGCCCATGACGATGCCGACGCGCGCCTCGGAGGAACTCATGTGTACTCCCCGGTGGTGAGGTAGACGGCGGCGTGGCGGGCGCGGGCGCGCACCTCGTCGAGGTTGGAGCCGAGGGCCGTGACGTGGCCGATCTTGCGGCCGGGACGCACGTCCTTGCCGTAGAAGTGCAGCTTGATGCCCGGGTCGTGGGCCAGCACGTGCTCGTAGCGCTTGAACAGGCCGGGGTCGTCGCCCCCGAGCAGGTTGGCCATGACGACGACGGGCGCGGTCATCGTGGGCGAGCCGAGCGGCAGGTCGAGCACCGCTCGCAGGTGCTGCTCGAACTGGGACGTCCTGGCGCCCTCGATCGTCCAGTGGCCGCTGTTGTGGGGCCGCATGGCCAGCTCGTTGACCACCAGCCCGTGCGCGGTCTCGAACAGCTCCACGGCCAGCAGCCCGGTCACGCCGAGCTCGTGGGCGATCTTCAGGCCGATGCGCTGGGCCTGGGCGGCGTCCTCCGGGTCGAGCCCGGGCGCGGGGGCGAGCACCTCGACGCAGACGCCGTCCTGCTGCACGGTCTCGACGACCGGGTAGCTGACGCCCTGCCCGTGCGGCGAGCGGGCCACCAGCACCGCCAGCTCCCGCTCGAACGGCACGAACGCCTCGGCCAGCAGCTCGGCGCCGGCCTCGAACGCCTCGGCGATCTCCGCGGCCGACCGGCACACCCACACGCCGCGGCCGTCATAGCCGCCGCGCACCGCCTTCAGCACCACCGGCCAGCCGTGCTCGCCGGCGAAGCGCTCGGCGTCGGCGGCCGTCTCGACCCTGGCCCAGGCCGGGCAGGGCGCGCCGATCGCGGTCAGCCGCTCGCGCATGACGGCTTTGTCCTGGGCGTGCACGAGTGCCTCGGCTCCCGGGTGCACGGTGTGGCCGTCGGCGACCAGGGCTTTGACGTGCTCGGTGGGCACGTGCTCGTGGTCGAACGTGATCGCGGCGCAGCCCTGGGCGAACGCGCGCAGGTCGTCGAGGTCGCGGTAGTCTCCGATCCGCGTGTCGGTGATCACCCGGGCGGCGCTCTCGTCGGGGGCCGCGGCCAGCACCCGCAGCTCGACGCCGAGAGCGATGGCGGGCGGCTGCGTCATCCGGGCGAGCTGGCCGGCGCCGACGATGCCCACGACCGGTCCGATAGGGCTGTAGGAACTCACGCCAGGTGAGCTTACCGGGACGGAACGACTTCCCCCGACGGGCAAGCCTTCCAGATCATGGCAGGTTATCGGGCATGGCGAGGGTTAGGACGCATTCGCGATGAACGTTCTTTGCGCGGTATGTTCATCCGTCTGACACCGGGCCTCCACGGTGGCCGGTACGCTGAGGTGGTCAGGCTCGACAAGGGAAGGGACCGAGCAGAGACGTGGACGTCGTAAAACGCCTCTACGAGCGGTTCGCCTCCCTGGTGCACGAGCTGGCGAAGTTCGGCAGCATCGGGGCCATCGCCTTCCTGATCGACACGGGCGCCTACAACCTCTTCCTGCTGGGAGTGGACCTGGGGCCGCTGACCTCGAAGGTCTTCGCGACCACGATCTCGGCCACGTTCGCCTACCTGGGCAACCGCTACTGGACGTTCCGCCACCGGGAGCAGAGCGGGCTCGGGCGCGAATATTTCCTGTTCTTCCTGCTCAACGGCATCGCTCTGCTGTTCGGGCTGTTGGTGATCGGCTTCACCACCTACACGCTTCATCTGACCGACCCCCTCAGCGCCAACATCGCCAACATCATCGGCGTCGGGCTCGGCACGCTGTTCCGCTTCTGGTCGTACAAGAAGTGGGTGTTCCTGGAGGCCACCGAGCCCATCCCGGTCGAGCTGCCCGAGGCCGGGGTCAGGCAGGACCGCTGACCACCCGGTTGCCGCCGTTCTCCTCCGCGGGGCGCAGGAAGACGGCGAACGTGGCCGGACGCCGGCGCACCAGCTCCAGTCTTCCGCCGTCGGCGGCGGCCAGGGCGCGGGCGAGCGTCAGGCCGAGGCCGGTGCCTCCGCCGCCGCTGACGTTCCGTTCGAAGATCCGCGGGGCGATCTCGTCGGCGATGCCCTCGCCCTCGTCCGCGACCTCGATCACCACGTAGTTGTCGCCGCAGGTGGACGTCACGGTGACGGCGCCGCCCCCGTGCCGCAGGGAGTTCTCCAGCAGCGAGGCGATCACCTGGCCGAAGCCGCCGGTGGTGGCCATCGCCTTGAGCCCCCGGGTGCCGTCGAGCCGGATCTCGCGGCCCGCGTCGCGGAAGACCGGCTCCCACTCGATGATCTGCTGATCCAGGATCTCGTCGATGGCGACGGGATGAGCCTGCGCGTGGCGCTGGCGGCGGGCGGCGGCCAGCAGTTCGTCGATCACGGCGGTGAGCCGCTCCGCCTGGACGATTGCCGCCTCGCCCTCCTCACGCACGACCTCGGGCTCGTCGGAGGAGGCGACGATCTCCTCCAGCCGCATGGTGAGGCCGGTCAGCGGCGTGCGGAGCTGGTGGGAGGCGTCGGTGGCGAACTCACGCTCTCGGGTGAGCAGGTCGGAGATGCGGGTGGCGCTGCGGTCGAGCACCTGGGCGACCCGGTCGAGCTCGGGGATGCCGTAGCGGTGCTTGCTCGGGCGCGCGTCGCCCGAACCGAGCCGGTCGGCGATCTTCGCCAGGTCCTGCAGGGGGAGCGTCAGCCGGCGTGACTGGACCACGGCCAGGCTGACGGCCACCGCCAGGGCGGCCACGGCCAGGGCCACGATGAGCAGCAGGCGGGCCCCCACGTCCTGTTCGACCTGGTCGCGGTCGCGACTGATCCGGACGTAGACGCCGGTGTTGGTCTGGGCGTCCTCCGTCATGAGGTGACCGGACGGCGGGGGCGAGCCGACCACGGTCACCCGGAGGGGGGTTCCGTGTTCCCAGATCTGGATGTATCTGTCCGGGTATTTCTGCTCCAGTTGCTGAGGGTCGAGCGGCGTCTCCTGGACACGGGCGTACTCCACCTCTCCCACGAGACGCTTGGCCTCGGACCCGAGCTCCTGAGCGGCCTCATCGACGATCAGGCGACTTACCACGACTCCCAGGGGGACCCCCAGCAACAGGACCGCGATGACCGCGACGACCAGGGTGGAGGTGAGCAGTCGGCGGCGCATCCGCCTACTCGCGTTCGAACCGGAAGCCGACTCCCCGGACGGTCGTGATGTAGCGGGGCTTGGCGGCATCGTCGCCGAGCTTGCGGCGCAACCAGGAGATGTGCATGTCAAGGGTCTTGGTCGAACCCCACCAGTTGGTGTCCCACACCTCCCGCATGATCTGTTCGCGGGTGACGACCTTGCCGGCATCGCGTACGAGCACGCGCAGCAGGTCGAACTCCTTGGTCGTCAGGTGGAGCTCCTTGTCTCCCATCCAGGCCCGGCGCGAGTCGGCGTCGATGCGCACCCCCTGGACGACCGGGGTCTCGGAGGTGCCGCGCCGCAGCAGCGCACGCACCCGGGCGAGGAGTTCCGCCAGCCGGAACGGTTTCGTCACGTAGTCGTCGGCGCCCGCGTCGAGGCCGACGACCGTGTCGACCTCGTCGACGCGTGCGGTGAGTATCAGAACCGGGGTGCCGTGCCCTTCGGCGCGAATCCGGCGGGCCACCTCCAGACCATCCATTTCGGGCAGGCCAAGGTCGAGAACGATGAGGTCTATGCCGCCCGACAGGGCCCTTTCCAGGGCCTGTGGGCCATCGGGGCTCACCTCGACCTGATAGCCCTCGCGACGTAGCGCACGCGCGAGCGGCTCGGAAATCGAGGTGTCATCCTCGGCGAGAAGTACGCAGGTCATGAAGCGATCGTAGGACCTTAGGCGATCGTTTCCCGGGCACAGCGCGCGGTTTGACTCGTAGTTGACCTATCCATTGACCTGGGCAAACTCACCTAAATATCACTTAGTCAGGATTAAATTACCGTGATTATCGATGCGAAACTTGGCGGCCCGTGCGCGACGCGCCAGAGTGAAAATTCCGCCAAGCACTTTCCACGGGCGAGGGCCCTCCCTCCCGTGCCGGGTAGGGGACGCCTCCACGGCGGAACCGGTTGTGTGGCGAACGACCTTTTCCGGACGCCGCGCAGCGCCGATCCTCTAGCGGGGCCCGGCCGGAAGAAGGAGATGATCATGATGACCACGAGCACCGACGAGTTCGCCGACCGCCTGCTGGGATCGGCACTCGGCACCATCGACCTGCTCTCCATGCACATCGGCGACCGGATGGGCTGGTATCGCGCGCTGGCCGCGCACGGCCCGGCCGACCCCGCCGAGTTGGTCGCCCGCTCCCAGGGCCACGAGCGGTACGCCAGGGAGTGGCTGGAGCAGCAGGCCGCCACCGGAATCCTGGAGACCACGGAGGACGGCCGCTTCGCCCTGCCCGCCGGCGCGGCGGAGGTGCTGACCGACGAGTCCAGCCTGGCCTACCTGGCCCCGCTGGCCCGGATGCTGGCCGGCGCGTCCGTGCAGCTGCCCGCGCTGCTGGACGCCTACCGCGACGGCGGCGGCGTGCCATGGGCCGCGTTCGGGACCGACCTGCGGGAGTCGCAGGCCGACATGAACCGGCCTTGGTTCGAGCACGCCCTGCCGGAGGCGCTCGCCGGCGTGCCCGAGCTCGACGCCGTGCTGCGGCGCCCCGGCGCCCGGCTCGCCGACGTGGGCTGCGGCGGCGGGTGGTCGGCCATCGCGCTGGCCAGGGCGTACCCCGAGGCGAGCATGGAGGGCGTCGACATCGACGGGCCGTCCGTCGAGCTGGCCACGCGCAACGCGGCGGACGCGGGGCTCGGCGACCGGGTCCGCTTCCGCCGCGGTGACGCCGCCCTGCTGCACGAGGGCCGCTACGACGCCGTCTTCGCCTTCGAGTGCGTGCACGACATGCCACGGCCGGTGGAGACGCTGGCGGCGGCGCGGCGGGCGACCGTCCCCGGCGGAGCCGTCGTCGTCATGGACGAGGCCGTCGGCGAGTCCTTCACGGCGCCCGCCGACGACCTCGAACGCCTGATGTACGGCTTCAGCCTGCTCATCTGCCTGCCCGACGGGATGAACGAGCAGCCCTCGGCCGCCACCGGCACGGTGATGCGGCCGGGCACGCTGCGCCACTACGCCCGCGAGGCCGGCTTCTCCGACGTCGAGATCCTGCCCATCAAGGACTTCGGCTTCTGGCGTTTCTACCGGCTGCTCCCATAGAGATCGGACGTCTCACCGTGCGGCCCTGCTACCCTGAGGCCGCATGGCAGGCCTCCCTCTTGATACACCCGATGACCTGACTCTCTGGTACGACGAACCGGCCACCGACTGGGAGAGCCAGGCGCTGCCCATCGGCAACGGTGCGCTCGGGGCCATGGTGTTCGGCGGGATCCGCACCGAGCGGCTGCAGTTCAACGAGAAGACGTTGTGGAGCGGCGGCCCCGGCTCGCGCGGGGGCTACGACTTCGGCAACGGGGGCACGCCCCGGCCGGACGCCCTGGCCGGGGTCAGGCGGCGGCTCGACCGCGACACGCGCATGGCGCCGGAGGAGGTGGCGGCCGAGCTCGGCCGGCCGAAGTCGGGGTTCGGGGCGTACCAGCCGTTCGGCGACCTGTGGCTGGACCTGGCGCACGACGGCGCGGCCGGCGGCTACCGGCGGGAACTGCGCCTGCGGGAGGCCGTGGCGAGGGTCTGCTACACCGTGGACGGCGTGCGTCACGCGCGCGAATACCTCGCCGCCCATCCGGCCGGCGTGATCGCCGGGCGGATCTCGGCCGGCCGGGCGGGCGCGGTGTCGTTCACCCTGCGGGTGACCTCGCCCCACCCGGGCGCGCGGGTCGGCGTCGCGGGCGGGCGGCTGACGCTCAGGGGCGCGCTGGAGGACAACGGGCTGCCGTACGAGGCCCAGGTGCAGGTCGTCGCGGAGGGCGGCACCCGTACGGACGGGGACGGCCTCATCACGGTCACCGGGGCCGACAGCGTGTTCCTCGTGGTGTCGGCGAGCACCGGCTACGCCGCGACGTACCCGGCGTACCGGGGCGACGACCCGCACGCCGCCGTCACCGCCGCCGTGGACCGGGCCGTGGCGCAGGGCTACGACGCGCTCAGAGCGGCCCACCAGGACGACCACCGGGAGTTGTTCGACCGGGTGCGGCTCGACCTCGGGCAGCGCACGCCGTCCGTCCCCACGGACCGGCTGCTGGCCGCCTACACCGGCGGCCCAGGGGCGGACGACCGCGCGCTGGAGGCACTGCTGTTCGCCTACGGCCGCTACCTGCTCATCGCCTCGTCGCGGCCCGGGTCGTTGCCCGCGAACCTCCAGGGCGTGTGGAACGACTCCACGAGCCCTCCCTGGTCCTGCGACTACCACACCAACATCAACCTGCAGATGAACTACTGGCCCGCCGAGGTGACGAACCTGGCCGAGACGGCGCGGCCGTACGACGACTTCGTCACCGCGCTGGTGGCGCCGGGCGAGGTGACGGCGCGGGAGATGTTCGGGGCCGGCGGGTGGGTGGTGCACAACGAGACCAACCCGTACGGGTTCACCGGCGTGCACGACTGGGCCACCGCGTTCTGGTTCCCGGAGGCGGCCGCCTGGCTGACCCGGCAGCTGTACGAGCACTACCTGTTCAGCGGCGACCTCCGCTACCTGCGCGAAACCGCGTACCCGGTGATGAAGGGGGCGGCGCGGTTCTGGCTGGACACGCTGCACACCGACCCGCGCGACGGCAGCCTCGTCGTCTCACCGAGCTACTCGCCCGAGCAGGGCGACTTCTCGGCCGGGGCGTCGATGTCGCAGCAGATCGTCCGCGACCTGCTCACCAACGTGGCCGAGGCCGCCGCCGCGCTGGACGTCGACCCCGGGTTCCGTACGCGGGTGCGGGAGACGCTGGAGCGGCTCGATCCCGGGCTGCGGGTCGGGTCCTGGGGGCAGCTCCAGGAGTGGAAGGCCGACTGGGACGATCCCGGCAACACGCACCGGCACGTGTCGCACCTGTACGCGCTCCACCCCGGCCGGCACGTCTCGCCTGACAGCCGCGAGGGCGAGGCGGCCCGCGTCACGCTGACGGCCAGGGGCGACGGCGGCACCGGCTGGAGCAAGGCATGGAAGATCAGCTTCTGGGCGCGGCTGCTCGACGGCGACCACGCGCACACGATGCTGCGCGAGCAGCTCAGGCGCTCCACGCTGGACAACCTGTGGGACACGCACCCGCCGTTCCAGATCGACGGCAACTTCGGCGCGACCGCGGGCATCGCGGAGATGCTGGTGCAGAGCCGGCCGGGCGAGATCCACGTGCTGCCCGCGCTGCCGTCCGCCTGGCGTACGGGGTCGGTGCGCGGGCTGCGGGCCCGGGGTGACGTGACGGTGGACGCCGCCTGGCGCGACGGGGCCGCCGAGCGGATCACGGTGCGGGTAGGGCGTACCGGCCGGATCAGGCTGCGTTCGGCGGCCGTCGCGGCCGGCGGCCGGGTGCTGGACGGGCGCGGGGACGACGTGGGCGCGCACCGCCGCGGCCATACGCTGGCCTGGGACGCCACCGCCGGGGCGGCGTACACCGTCGTGACGGAGGCGGGGAGCGGTCAGTCCGCCGACGGCGGCTCGGCGTAGCGGGCGAGGTAGAGCTGCTCACCGAGGCTGCGGATCAGGTCGAGCTCCGTCTCCAGGTAGTCGATGTGCACCTCCTCGTCCTCAAGGATCTCCTCGAAGATGCGGGCGGAGGTGACGTCGCCCTTCTCCCGCATGAGCTGGATGGCAGGGCGAAGCCGCTGCACCACCGAAAGCTCCACCTCAAGGTCGGCCCTGAGCTGCTCCTCGACGGTCTGGCCGATGTGCAGGGTGCCCAGACGCTGGTAGTTGGGCAGCCCCTCGAGGAACAGGATGCGGTCGGTCAGGCGCTCGGCGTGCCGCATCTCGTCGATCGACTCTGCGCGGGTGTGCTCGGCCAGCTTGGTGTATCCCCAGTTCTCCTGCATCTTGGCGTGCAGGAAGTACTGGTTGATGGCGGTGAGTTCGGCGGTCAACTGCTCGTTGAGCAACTCGATGATCTGCTTGTCGCCCTGCATGGCAGGCCCCCTGCTGCTATCCGGCTACGCGGTCGTCAGTTCTTCAGACCGTTTCAGGATGGCACAGATTTTCCGTACACATCGGGCACAGTCACCACCGGCACCGGTGGCATCACGGATCTGCTTCGCGGTGCTCGCCCCTGCGGCGATGCAGTCGTGCACCTCGTTCTCGGTCACCGCACGACACACGCACGCGTACATCCGGGGACAAGCCTCTCTCGAGTCAAAGGGGGACGCCATTAGGTAAGGCACACCTAAGGTAGCCCACTTTGGTAAGGCTTGCCTACGTTAGGTACGCCACAGTGACGTACCCCGATGCGAGCGAGTCATTCCGCTCAGTGACCTCGGGCGATCCACTCCTCCAGGTGCGGGGCCTCGGCGCCGATGGAGGTCGAGTCACCGTGCCCGGTGTGCACGACGGTCTCCGGCGGCAGCGTCAGCAGGCGCTCCCTGATCGAGTCGATGATCGTGTCGAACGAGCTGTAGGACCGCCCGGTCGCTCCCGGCCCGCCCTTGAACAGCGTGTCGCCGCTGAACAGCGCGCCCAGGTCGGGTGCGTACACGCAGACCGCACCCGGCGCGTGGCCCGGTGTGTGCAGGATCTGCAGCGTGGTGCCGCCGACCGTGATCTTCTCGCCGTCGGCCAGCGGTTCGTAGGCCAGCGAGTCGCCGTACTGCTGCTCCCACAGCACCTGGTCGGCGGGGTGCAGCCGGATCGGCGCCCCCGTCAGCCCCGCCAGGGCCCCGGCCGCGTTGATGTGGTCGTTGTGCGCGTGCGTGCAGACGATGGCCCTGACCGCGCGCTCGCCCACCCGGTCGGCGATCGGCGCGGCGTCGTGGGCCGCGTCGATGACGACCACCTCACGGGCGTCGCCCACCAGCCAGACGTTGTTGTCGACCTCCCACGTGCCGCCGTCCAGCGAGAACGTGCCCGAGGTGATGACACGGTCGATCATCACAGGACCACCACCGAACGCAGCACCTCACCGCGGTGCATCTTGCCGAACGCCTCCTCGACCTGGCCCAGCTGGATCGTCTCCGTCACGAACCGGTCGAGCGGCAGGCGGTTCTGCAGGAACAGGTCGATCAGCATGGGGAAGTCGCGCGAGGGCAGGCAGTCGCCGTACCAGGAGGACTTGAGCGACCCGCCGCGCCCGAACACGTCGAGCAGCGGCAGCTCCAGCCGCATCTCCGGGGTCGGCACGCCGACCAGGACGACCGTGCCGGCCAGGTCACGGGCGTAGAAGGCCTGCTCGTACGTCTCGGGCCGGCCCACCGCCTCGATGACCACGTCGGCGCCGAAGCCGCCCGTCAGGTCGCGGATCGCCTCGACCGGGTCGTTGTCGCGGGAGTTGACCGTGTGGGTGGCGCCGAAGCCGCGGGCCCACTCCAGTTTGCGGTCGTCCACGTCGACCGCGATCACCTTGGAGGCGCCGGCCAGCGACGAGCCCAGCACGGCCGCGTCGCCGACGCCGCCGCAGCCGATGACCGCCACGCTGTCGCCGCGCGTCACCCCGCCGGTGTTGATCGCCGCGCCGATGCCGGCCATGACGCCGCAGCCGAGCAGCCCCGCGACCTGCGCGGGCGCCTCGGCGGAGACCTTGGTGCACTGGCCCGCCGCGACGAGCGTCTTGGCCAGGAACGCGCCGATGCCCAGCGCCGGCGACAGCTCGGTGCCGTCGGTGAGCGTCATCTTCTGCGCGGCGTTGTGGGTGTTGAAGCAGTACCACGGCCGGCCGCGCAGGCAGGCCCGGCACTGGCCGCACACGGCCCGCCAGTTGAGGATGACGAAGTCGCCGGGCTCCAGCCCCGTGACCCCCTCACCGACCGCCTCGACGGTGCCCGCCGCCTCGTGGCCGAGCAGGTAGGGGAACTCGTCGCCGATCCCGCCCTCCCGATAGTGCAGGTCGGTGTGGCAGACCCCGCAGGCCTGCACGTTGACGACCGCTTCGCCCGGCCCCGGATCGGGGACGACGACCGTCTCGAGCGAAACTTCCTGACCCTTGCCCCTGGCGATCACGCCCTGCACTTCGTACGGCATGCCAGCCATCTTGTGTCAGGAGGATGATCTCCGCAAGACATAGGGCCGCACCACGCCGAGGCCGCTCGCCCAGCCGCCCGGCGGTTGACGTCAGCGGCCGTCGATCTCCCCGTCGGCGGCGTCCTCGACGAGCCGGAACAGCTCGGTGCGGACGTCCTGGATCCTCGGGATGTCGCGCAGCACGATCTCGCCCCGGTCGGAGGCGGACTCGACGGTCAGCGTGCCGCAGCCGAGCAGCCGCTCGGGGAACGTCTGGTCGGAGCTGACCGTGTTGACCTTGGCGATCGGGATCTCGTCGGTCGACTTGTTGAGCACGCCGGTGCTGATCGAGAAGCGGTGGGTGGTGAGCACGTAGCCGGTGTTCTTCCACTGCAGGTAGGGGACGAACGACCAGATCGTCAGCAGGGCGAGGCCGATGACGCCGGCGGCGATCCTGGCGTAGGAGGCGTATTCCCAGTCGGCCGGGATGAAGTAGAGGGCCGCGCCGACGGCCGCCGCGATGAGGATCAGCGCGATGAAGGGAACGACGAGCCGCTTCCAGTGGGGGTGGAAGGACCTGACGCGCCGCTCACCCTGCGTCAGATGATGGTCGGGAAGGGTCATGGGCAAATGGTGCCACCAACGCTCCCCCCACGGCTATGCCGTGCGGGCAGGCCCCGGCGGCGCGCGTCAGGCCATGCTCACGCGTCAGGCCATGCTCACGCGTCAGGCCATGCGCACGTGGACGACGTCGCCCGCGCTCAGCGTGTGGCGTTCCCCGCCGGACTCCACCTGGAGGTGCCCCCACTGGTCGATGCCGCTGGCCCTGCCGGTCAGCGCCTGCTGCTCCGGCAGCTCCACCCTGACCTGCCTCCCTACCGTGGCGCTGACCGCGAGGTAGGCCGAACGCAGCCCCGACGCCTCCGCGTCGCCCTTGGCGTCGACCCAGTCGTGGTAGTGGCTCTCGACCTCGCGCAGCACGGCCCGCAGCAGCGGATCGCGGTCGAGGCAGGCCGCCCGCTCGATGCCCAGCGACGTGGCGGTCTCGACGGGCAGCTCGTCGGGCCTGAGCGACACGTTCAGCCCCATGCCGATGACGACGGCGTCGTCGGCGCGCTCGGCGAGCACGCCGGCCAGCTTGCGCTCCCCGATCAGCAGGTCGTTGGGCCACTTCAGGCGCACGTCGACCTCGGCCAGCCGGCGCACCGCCGAGGCCGCGGCGACGCCGTACATCAGGGTCAGCCAGCTCTGGGCGGCGAGCGGCACCGGGGGCCTGAGCAGGATCGAGAACGTCAGGCCCGAGCGGGGCGGTGCCGACCAGGAGCGGCCCAGCCGCCCGCGGCCCGCGGCCTGCGCCTCCGCCACCAGCACGGTTCCCTCGGGCGCCCCCTCCTTGGCGGCGCCGCTCAGGTCGGCGTTGGTCGAGCCGGTGCTCTCGACGACCGTGACGCCGGTCCACAACGAGCCGGGGCGGACCAGCGCCCGGTTGAGCGCCGCCGCGTTCAGCGGCGGACGGTCGAGATCGGAGTAGCGTGAGTTGGCCATCCCCCCATCTTGGCTGATGGCCGCAGGTGCGGCCCGCGGGAGTGGCCGGCCGGCGGGCTCAGCCGGTGTTCTGCAGCCCCGCCGCCACGCCGTTGACCGAAAGGAGCAGGAGCGTGGACAGCCGGTCGCGTTCGCGCTCCGACGGGTTGCCGGTGCGCAGCGCGCGCAGGGCCCGCAGCTGCAGGTGCGACAGGGCGTCGACGTACGGGTCGCGCAACTGGACGGCCCGCGACAACACCTTGCGGTTCTCCAGCAACCGCGTGTGCCCCGTGACACGGAGCACCAGCTCGCGGGTCCTGTCGTACTCCTCCAGCACCTGCCGGGCGAAGTCGTCCCTGCCGCCCAGCGCCAGGTAACGCTTGGCGATCGAGCGGTCGGTCTTGGCCAGCGACATCTCGGCGTTGTCGAGCATCGCGTTGAACAGCGGCCACTCGCGGTAGGCCGCCCGCAGCTCCTCGACGTCGCCGACGGCCGCGAGGCCGGTGCCGAGGCCGTACCAGCCGGGCAGGTTGACCCGGGTCTGCGCCCACGCGAACACCCACGGGATCGCCCGCAGGTCGTCGAGCGAGCGGGGGGCGCCGAGGCCGCGGCGGGCCGGGCGGGAGCCGAGGCGCAGCGTGCCGATCTCCTCCAGCGGGCTGACCAGCCCGAACCACTCGGGGAAGCCCTCCGCCTCGGTCAGCGACCTGTAGGCCCCCTCGGACGCCGTGGCGACCTGCTCGGCCAGACCGCGGAAACGTTCGGCGGCGGCCGCGGTGCGCGCTCCGATCACCGGCGACGAGGCCAGCAGCACGGCGTTGGCCACCTGTTCCAGGTGGCGGCGGGCGATCGCGATGTGGCCGTAGCGGGCGAAGATGACCTCGCCCTGCTCCGTGACCTTGAACCGGCCCGCCACCGAGCCGGGGGCCTGGGCCAGCACCGCGCGGTTGGCGGGGCCGCCGCCGCGGCCGAGCGCGCCGCCGCGGCCGTGGAACATGCGCAGCTTCACGTCGTGCTCCGCGGCCCAGGCGGTCAGCTCCTCCTGCGCCTCGTAGAGGCGGAGCGTGGCCGCGGCGGGGCCGAGCTCCTTGGCCGAGTCGGAGTAGCCCAGCATGATCTCCATGCGCCGGCCGGTGTCGTCGAGGCGCCGCCGCACCTGCGGGATGTCGAGCATCCCGGCGAGCACGCGCGGCGAGTTGGCCAGGTCCTCGCCCGACTCGAACAGCGGCACGACGTCGAGCACGGGCGCGCGGTCGCCGAGCGCGTGCTCGGCCAGCTCGTAGACGGCCGCGACGTCGTCGGCCGAGCGGGTGAAGGAGACGACGTAGCGGGAGCAGGCGGTGACCCCGAACCGCTCCTGGATCCAGGCGATCACCCGGATCGTGGCCAGGACCTCCTCGGTGCGCTCCGACGGCTCGGCGCCGGCCCGCAGCTCCTCCAGGGCCGCGGCGTGCACCTGGGAGTGCTGGCGCACCTCCAGCTCGGCCAGGTGGAAGCCGAACGTCTCGACCTGCCAGATGAGGTGCTGCAGCTCGCCGTACGCCTGCCGCGGCGCGCTGAGCGCCAGCGACTCCTGTGCGAGGCGCAGGTCGGCCAGCAGCTCGGCGGGCGAGCGGTAGGCCAGGTCGAGGTCGCGGCGGTGGGTCGCGGCGATGCGCGCGGCCACGAACAGCAGCCACTGCCGGTGCGGCTCGCGCGGCGAGCGGGTCGCCAGCTCGGAGACGACCTCGGGGTAGGCGTCCACGGCCGTGGCCAGCGCCGTCTTCAGCTCGGGCGAGCAGGGGGCGAACTGGGCGGAGGCCGTCAGCGTGCGGCCGATGCGCGAGCAGGCGGTCTCCAGGGCCGTCAGCACGTGCTCGGACTGGATCTGGACGGTCTCACGGGTGACCCTGGCCGTGACGTTGGGGTTGCCGTCGCGGTCGCCGCCGATCCAGCTGCCGTAGCGGATGAACGGCCTGGCCAGCGGCGGGCGGGTGCCGGTGCCCCCATCGACCGCCGGGTCGAGCGCCGCGTCGAGCGCGCGGTAGACCTGCGGCACCGTACGGAACAGCGTCTCGTCGAAGGCGGCCATGGCGGTGCGCACCTCGTCGAGCGGGTCGAGCTTGGTGGAGCGGAGCTGGGCCGTACGCCACAGCAGGTCGATCTCCTCCAGCATGCGCCGCTTGTTCTCCGCCCGCTCGGAGGCGCCGCGACCCGGGGAGTTGTACTCGGTGAGCTGGCCGCTGACCCGCTGGATCGCGGTGACGACCGCGCGCCTGCGCGCCTCGGTGGGATGGGCGGTGAGCACCGGGTGCAGCTCCAGGCCCTCCACCAGCTCGGTGACGCGCTCGGCGCCCAGCTCGCGTACGGCCTGCGCGAGCGACTCGCGCTGCACCCTGCCCTCGGCGTCGCGTTCGCGCAGTGTGCGGATGCGGTAGTGCTCCTCGGCCAGGTTGGCCAGGTGGAAGTAGCAGGTGAAGGCGCGGGCGACCTCGACCGCCCGCTCGATCTCCCATCCGGCGATCATGTCGGTGATCTCGTCGGCCGAGATCTCGCCCCTGCGCGCGGCGATGACCGCCTTGCGCAACCGTTCGACGTCGGCCAGCAGGTCTTCGCCGCCCTGTTCGGCCAGCACCTGGCCGAGCAGCTTGCCGAGCAGGCGCACATCGTGGCGCAGCTCGTCCGGCATCTCGGTCACGGCGGCGCTGCGATGTTCGAGCCCCTGGTCAATCATGTTTCGAAGGGTAGCGAGTCGCCACGAACGACCGTAGACCGGTCTCAGTTATTGGACTAGACCATTGCTTCCCGGCAGGTCAGGTGGGCTTGGACACGGCGGCCAGCAGATCGGGCATCCGGGCGAACCCGAGCTTGGCGCCCAGCCGCCTGCCGAGCGCCTCGGCCAGCAGGCCGTAGAACGGCGCCACCGCGCACACCCAGACCAGCCCGAACAGCAGCGCCACCACGAGGGGCGCCGTCAGCAGCGCCATGCCGGCCGACGCGCCGAGCGCGGAGGCGAACGCCAGCCCGCCCTGCCCGGGAGCGGCGCCGGTGAAGGCGTTCATCCGGTCGGGCACGGTGTACGGCAGGATCACGCTGGTCACCGAGCCGACGCCGAACCCGATGCCCAGCACTCCCCATCCGGCCGTCATGGCCGGCAGGATCATCGCGGGATGGCCGGTGAGCAGGCCGGTGGCGACGGCCAGCACGGTGATCAGCGGCGCGGCGACCAGCGCTCCGGCCAGGTGGCGTCCGGCCAGGTCGGTGGCCAGGTCACGCTCGGAACCGAACGCCACGGCGTTCATCCACAACGAGCGCCCGTCGATGCCGAAGGCGTTGCCCGACTGCAGGGCGATCATGAGCGCGCCCACACAGGAGATCACGATCGGGGTCCACTGGCCTCCCCCTCCCCTGCCGGGGTCGCTCACCGTGAACGACAGGATGAGGGTGACGACGATGGCGCTGGCCCAGCCGACGCGGAACCTCGGGTCGCGCCTGATGTAGGCCAGCTCCTTCGTCACCACGGCCGCCAGCGGCCCGTCGGGCAGGAACCGGCCGATCAGCCCGCTCCCCCTGCGTACGGACGCGGCCCGCGTGGAGGAGTCGGGCGTGACGAGGGCCCGGCTCAGCGTTTTCACCCACAGCCAGCCGAGCACCACCACGAGCAGGGCGAGCAGCGCGAGCTCGGCCAGCCCCGTGAGGCCGCCGTCGGCGATGGCGTGCGCGGCGAGGCCGGGCGGGGTCCACCTGAGCACGGCCGCCATCTGGTGCAGCATGGCCGTGGGGTCGCTGAAGCCGCGGTTCATCAGCAGGTTGGGCAGTTGCGCGAGCAGCACGAGGGCCAGCGCGCTCACGGCCAGCAGGTCGCGCCCGCGCCGGGAGCGCAGCGCGCCGGACAGCGACGTGGTGACCAGCCTGGAGGCCACCAGGCAGCTCGCGAACTGCAGCAGCACGGCCGGCACGCCGATCAGCACGCCGCCGGGGCCCGGCGCGACCGCGACCAGGGCGCCGCAGGTCACGACGAGCGTCGCGAGGGGCCAGACGCCGGTCGCCGACGCGGTGAACATGCCGATCGCGAGCCGCCCGGTGCGCAGCGGGAGCAACGACAACTTCGCGGGGTCGAGCGTGTCGTCGAGGCCGAACGCGAGCAGCGGCACGATCATCCAGCCGAAGAAGAACGCCGCGAAAGCGAGCGTCACGAGCGAGGCGGCGATGTCGGCCGGCGTCAGCCTGAGCAGGCTCATCAGCAGGAAGCCGAGCGCGGCCAGGCCTGCGGCGACGACCAGGGTGAAGACGAAGCCGAGCGTGCGCTGCGTGTCGCCGCGCAGGTTGCCGGCCAGCAGCCGCAGCTTGAGCCGCGCGAACAGCAGGACGGTGTTCACCGTGAGTCCTCCGGCCGGGCGCCGAGCCAGCTCAGGCCCGCTTCGCGGTCGTGCGGCGTGCCACCGACCAGGTCGAGGAACGCCTGGTTGAGGCTGCGCCCGCCGCGCACCTCCGCCAGCGGGCCCTGCGCCACGATGTGGCCCGCGCTCATCACGGACACCCAGTCGCACAGCCGCTCGACCAGGTCCATCACGTGGCTGGAGAAGATGACGGTGGAGCCGGACGCGGTGAAGCGCCGCAGCACCTCGGTGAGGGTGTTGGCGCTGACCGGGTCGACGCCCTCGAACGGCTCGTCCAGGAAGAGCACCGACGGGTTGTGCAGCAGCGCGGCGGCCAGGCCGATCTTCTTGCGCATGCCGGTGGAGTAGTCGACGACGAGCTTGTCGGCGGCGCCGGTCAGGTCCATCACGTCGAGCAGCTCGCCCGCGCGCTGCTCGACGTCGGCCTTGGGGATGCCGCGCAGCATGCCGTTGTAGAGCAGCAGCTCGCGGCCCGACAGCCGCTCGAACAGCCGCAGCCCTTCGGGGAGCACGCCGATGCGCGCCTTGACCGCGACGGGGTCGCGCCAGACGTGGAACCCGTCGACCTCGGCATGGCCGCCGTCCGGACGGAGCAGCGCGGTGATCATGCTGAGCGTGGTCGTCTTCCCCGCGCCGTTGGGACCGACGAGACCGGCGAAGCTACCCGCGGGAACCACTAGGTCGACCCCTGCCACGGCGACCTGCGACCCGTAACGTTTGACCAGGCCATGGGTACGAACGGCATCCGTCATGGATCCACTCTGACGGACGGACTAGATTTGCGCGCATGACTGCAGCGGCTGACGACCTACCGGAAAAGCTGGACATCCATACCACTGCCGGCAAAATCGCTGATCTGGAACGACGGCTCGTCGAGGCCGCGAACGCCGGTTCGGCGGCCGCGGTGGCCAAGCAGCACGCCAAGGGCAAGATGACCGCCAGGGAGCGGGTGCTGGCGCTGCTGGACGAGGGCTCGTTCGTGGAGTTCGACGAGTTCGCCCGGCACCGGTCCACGATGTTCGGGCTGGAGGAGCGGCGGCCGTACGGCGACGGCGTCATCTCCGGCCACGGCACCATCGACGGCCGGCAGGTGTGCGTGTTCTCACAGGACGTGACGGTGTTCGGCGGCTCGCTCGGCGAGGTGTACGGCGAGAAGATCGTCAAGGTGCTCGATCTGGCGATCAAGACGGGCTGCCCGATCATCGGCATCAACGAGGGCGGCGGGGCGCGCATCCAGGAGGGCGTGGTCGCGCTCGGCCTCTACGCGGAGATCTTCAAGCGCAACGTGCACGCCTCGGGGGTGATCCCGCAGATCTCGCTCATCATGGGGGCCGCGGCCGGCGGGCACGTCTATTCGCCCGCGCTGACCGACTTCGTGGTGATGGTGGACCAGACGTCGCACATGTTCATCACGGGCCCCGACGTGATCAAGACGGTGACGGGTGAGGAGGTCACGTTCGAGGAGCTCGGCGGGGCCCACACGCACAACACCAAGTCGGGGGTGGCCCACTACCAGGCCGACGACGAGGAGGACGCCCTCGACTACGTCAAGGCCCTGCTGTCCTACCTGCCGTCCAACAACCTGGACGAGGCTCCGCTCTTCGAGCCGGCCGCCGACCTCGAGCCCGATCCCGAGCTCGACGTGCTGATCCCCGACTCGGCCAACCAGCCGTACGACATCCGCCGGGTGATCGAGCACGTGCTGGACGACGAGGAGTTCCTGGAGGTCCACGCGCTGTTCGCGCAGAACATCGTGGTCGGCTACGGCCGGGTGGACGGCCAGCCGGTGGGGGTCGTGGCCAACCAGCCGATGCATTTCGCCGGGTGCCTGGATATCGATGCCTCCGAGAAGGCCGCAAGATTTATTCGAACATGTGATGCTTTTAATATCCCGATCCTGACTTTTGTTGATGTTCCGGGTTTCCTCCCCGGAGCTGATCAGGAATGGAACGGAATCATCCGCCGCGGCGCCAAGCTGCTCTACGCCTACGCCGAGGCCACGGTGCCGCTGATCACGGTGATCACGCGCAAGGCGTACGGCGGCGCGTACGACGTCATGGGCTCCAAGCACCTCGGGGCCGACGTCAACCTGGCCTGGCCGACGGCCCAGATCGCGGTCATGGGCGCGCAGGGCGCGGTCAACATCCTCTACCGGCGCGAACTGGCCGCCGCCGACGACCCCGACGTCGTGCGAGCCAAGCGCGTCACCGAGTACGAGGACACGCTGACCAATCCGTACATCGCGGCGGAGCGCGGTTACGTGGACGCGGTGATCCGGCCGGCCGAGACCCGGCCCCAGGTCGTCAGGGCGCTGCGCGCGCTGCGGAACAAGCGGGCCACGCTGCCCCCCAAGAAGCATGGGAACATCCCGCTATGACGAGCCATCTGCGCATTGTTCGCGGCGACGCCTCGCCTGAGGAGATCGCCGCGTTGGTGGCGGTACTCGCCGCCCGACACGTCGGACCACAACCGCCTCCCGGCCGCCGTCGGCAAACGTGGCGAAACCCCGCCAGAGGTATGCGTAAGCCTGTCCTCCCAGGGAAGTCGGCATGGCGGATGAGCGCTCTGCCCTAGATAGATCCTGTGAATCGGGTGTCAAGTTCCCCGGGAGTTGGGACTATCTAGAGAAAGTAGGCGTATATAGTCAGCCGATCAACTAACACCCGCGGCCTGGAGGACGACATGGCCATCCCAGACCTCATGCCGCATCCTGTGGCAGCCAAGTACGCCGTCCTGGTGGATGTCGGTTATCTGTACGCTGCGGCAGGTGAGGTGCTGCTCGGCGCGAAGGAGCGCAAGGAATATCGGGTGGCCGCCGATGAGCTGATACAGAGCCTACAGAAACATGCAGAGGAACGTATTTCTGGCGAACTTCTGCGGATCTATTGGTATGACGCAGCCCGTGACCGTGTTCCCACCGTCGACCAGCGGGTCATCGCCCAGCTCCCCTGGGTCAAGGTACGGCTTGGCAACCTGAACGCCCGGGGCCAGCAGAAGGGCGTGGACGCGCAGATCAGGAGCGATCTGGAGGCGCTGGCCCGGCATCATGCGGTCACCGACACGATTCTGCTGGCAGGCGATGAGGACATGGTTCCCGCGGTGGAGGCGGCGCAGGCCTACGGCGTACGCATCCATCTGTGGGGGGTGGAACCGCCTTACGGCACCAACCAGGCCGAACGCCTGGTGTGGGAGTCCGACACCGTAGAAGTGATCACTGCTGATTTCCTGAGGCCCTTTTTCAGCCGCGCTCCCCAGCCCGTCCCGGTCACCCCGCCGGCCGCCGCCGCCCCCTCTCCCGCCCAGGTGTTCGCCGGGCGCGCCCCGGTCAAGCCGCACGCCAAGCCCGGCCAGGTGGCCAAGCTCGGCCCGAGCCGGCCCCGCGTCGAGGACGTCGGCGAGCACGTGGCCCAGAAGTGGATCCTCACCCGCGGCCGCGACAACATCCGTGACCTGCTGCCCGGCCCGATCCTGCCGACCGTGATCGACACCGAGCTGCTCATCGAGGCGGAGAAGGAGCTCGGCCACTCGCTGCGGCCCTACCCGGAGGCGCGGGTGTGGTTGCGCGACGGGTTCTGGGCGCGCGTCTACCGGGAGTTCGACCTCGGCGTGGGCGTCTCGTCGAAATAGCGCTCCTCCCGTTCGAGCAGGGCCTCGGCGGTGGCCGTACGCGCGTACAGGACGTAGCGCCCCGTACGGTGGGCCGTGCAGAGACCGGCCCGGCGCAGCGCGGTGAGGTGCTGGTTCGCGCCCGGCTCCGACAGGCCCGTGCGCTGGGCGAGGTCGCGGGTGGAGGCGGGCTGGTCCAGCTCGGCCAGCAGCCGCGCGCGAGTCCTGCCGAGCACGGCCGCCAGCGCTTCGGGCGGCTCCAGCTCACGGCGCTCCCACAACGTCGCGATCCCGCGCGGCGGATAACGCACGGCCGGCTGGTACGGCGGCGTCGTGACCGAGAAGACCCGCGGCGAGACGAACACGCACGGCACCAGCAGCAGCCCGAGCCCGCGCAGCGAGCGGGCGCCCGAGACGTGGCGGTGCGCGATGCTCAGGGTCCCGTCGCGCCAGGTGACCGCGTCGTCGAGGTCGGCCAGCATCCGCTGGGCGCCCCCTTCGGCCAGCAGCCGGGCGCGGTACAGGATCTCGCCTTCGAGCAGCGCCCTGATCCGCGCCCAGTACGGCGCCATCGCCGCGTCCCAGTAGGCCTGCACCTCCTCCGCCAGCCGTTCCAGCCCCCGCTCCGGGTCGTCGTGAAGCGCCTGCACCCGTTTCGTGCGGGGGCCGGGCACCGCGTCCAGATCCGAGCGGACCCGTCCGGCGGCGCCCCGCATGGTGGCGAGTTCCAGGCCCAGATCCGGCATGGACGTCGACGGCGGCGTGCAGGTGAAGCCCGCGATGACGACGGTCGGCACCGGGACGAGGTCGGATAGCAGGCGCCAGCCGACGCCCTGCAGACGGCGGCGCACCTGCTCGACCCAGGGGCGCAGCAGCGGGTGGGCGGCCGGGTCCTTCACCACGCGGACGCTGGCGACGACCTCGCCGAGCGGGGAGATCGCGAAGCGGGTGTTGGCGATGTCGCGGGCGGTGAACGTCAGGTCCAGGGTCATTCGATTCGCGTATCACTTAATCCGTAGCGCTCTTTGCCCACATTTCAGCATCGTTGCCGACATGTCAGCAACTGTGGTGGAGCAGCCGCTGCTGCGCCTGCGCCCGTTCCGCAACCTGTACGTCGCCGGCGCGGTCAGCCAGTTCGGCTCCCAGATCAGCTACGTCGCGCTGCCCCTGCTCGCCGTGACCGCGCTCGGCGCGGGAGCGGGCGAGGTGGGGCTGCTGTCGGCGCTCGGAACGCTCACGGTGCTGCTGCTGGGGCTGCCCGCCGGCGCCTGGGTCGACCGGGTCAGGCGGCGCCCGGTGATGGTCGCCACCGACCTGCTCAGGGCGGCGGCGCTGCTGTCGGTGCCGCTCGCATGCTGGTGCGGCCGGCTGTCCATGGAGCAGCTCTACGCGGTCGCGGTGCTGGTGGGAGCGGGCACGCTGCTGTTCGACGTGGCGCAGCTGAGCCTCGTGCCCGGCCTGGTGGGGCGCGAGCGGCTCACCGCGGCCAACTCGCTGCTCGTCGGCACCAGCGCGGGGATGGACATCGGAGGACGCAGCGTGGCCGGCGTGCTGGTGCAGGCCGCGGGCGCGCCGGTGGCCATCCTGCTGGACGCGCTGAGCTACCTGTGGTCGGCCGCCTGGCTGCGCGGCGTGCGCGAACCGGCCGCGGGCCCGCCGAAGGACCGCGAGCCGATCGGCCGGCAGATCCGCGAGGGCGTACGCTTCCTCTTCGGCAACTCCACGCTCGTGGCGGCCCTGATCCAGGGCACGATGGCGAACCTGGCCTTCCCGCTCTGCTCGGTCCTGCTGCCGGTGCTCATCGTGGACCAACTCGGCTATCCCGCGTGGGTGCTGGGGGCCTACCTCGCCGCCGGCGGGCTCGGGACGCTGGCGGGCTCGTCCACCGCCCACCTGTTCGGCCGCCGGCTCGGCACCGGGCGGGCCGCCTGGCTCGCGAGCCTGGCCACCGCGCCCGCCTCGCTCGTCCTGCCGTTCCTCGGGCACGGACCGTGGATATGGGCGGCCGCGGCCGCCTGGTTCGTGCTGACGTTCCGCACGGGGCTCAACAACGTGCTGCTCGTCAGCCTCCGGCAGCGGGTCACGCCCGACGACCTGCTCGGCCGGATGACGGCCACGATGCGGCTGCTGCTGATGAGCGCCGTGGGGCTGGGCGGGCTGCTGGCGGGCGCGATGGGCGAGCTGTGGGGAGTACGCTCGGCGCTCTGGCTGGGCGCGTCGATCATGGCGCTGAGCTGGGTGCCGTTCCTGTTCTCCCCGCTCCGCCACCAACCATGAACTCGCTCACAGATAGGTCCGATTTCCGCCGAACACCCGCTTCCACCTGCTGACCTGCGTTTTCACGGTGAGGTCCGATTTCCGCTGGGCGACGTGCCCGGCGCAGGCGTAGCGTCGAAGACATGTCAGCACTCGAGCTCGACTTCGACTCCTGCTACCGGGCGGTCTCGGCCAGGGACGCCCGGTTCGACGGGCGCTTCTACACGGCGGTGACGACGACGCGGATCTACTGCCGCCCGATCTGCCCGGCCCGCACCCCGTCGTTCCGCAACGTGCGCTTCTACCGGCACGCGGCGTCGGCGGAGGCGGCCGGGTTCCGCCCGTGCAAGCGCTGCCGTCCCGAGCTCTCCCCCGGCGACCCCGGCTGGGACGTCCGGGGCGACCTCATCGGCAGGGCGCTGCGGCTGATCGACGACGGGGCCGCCGACGAGCGGGGCGTCGCCGGGCTGGCCAGGCGGCTGCACATCACCGAACGCCACCTGCACCGGCTGTTCGTGGCCGAGCTGGGCGTCGGACCGCTGGCGGTGGCGCGCACGAAACGGCTGCTGCTCGCCAAACAACTGCTGACCGAGACGGACCTGCCGGTCACGGACGTGGCGTTCGCGGCGGGGTTCGGCAGCGTCCGTCAGTTCAACGCGACGATGCGGGAGACGTACGGCTTCACGCCCAGCGAGCTGCGGGCCACGGCCGGCCGGGTGGCGGCCAAGGTCGCGGACGCCGCCGGGCCTGTCTCGCTGCGGCTGCGGCTGCACCGGCGCGAGCCGTACGACGCCGACGGCGTGTTCGGCTTCCTCGCCTCGCGCGCCATTCCCGGGCTCGAGGTGGCCGACCGCACGTCGTACGCCAGATCCGTGCCCGGCGGCACGCTCACGCTCACCGCGCAGCCCGGCCACATCGCGCTCGACGTGGCGGTGGACGACACGCGGCGGCTCACCCGCCTCGTGGGCCGCTGCCGCCGCCTGCTCGACCTCGACGCCGACCCGCACGCGATCGCTCAGGCCCTCGGCCAGGGCTCGCTCGGCCCGCTCGTCGCGGCGCGGCCAGGACTGCGGGTGCCGGGCACGTTCGACGGGTTCGAGCTGGCCGTACGCGCGGTCGTCGGCCAGCAGATCTCCGTGGCCGGCGCACGCACCCTGCTCGGCCGCATCGTCGCGAGGGCCGCCGCGCCCGAGGGCCTGTTCCCCACGCCCGCCCACCTCCTGGACACCGACCTCACCGGCCTCGGGCTGACGAACCGCAGGATCGCCACGCTCAAGGACCTGTCGGCCCGCCTGGCCGACGGGCGCATCGACCTCGACGGCGGCCAGGACCCCGCCGACGCGGTGGCCGGCCTGCTCGACGTGCCCGGCATCGGCCCGTGGACGGCGAGCTACGTCGCGCTGCGCGCGCTGCGCGACCCCGACGCCTGGCCGACGGGCGACCTCGTGCTCACCAAGCGCATGGCCGCCCTCGGCATCCCGCACGACCACATCGAGCGGTGGCGCCCATGGCGGGCGTACGCCGCCCTGCACCTCTGGAGCTCATCATGATCACTGCCCGGCTCGTTCCCACGCCCATGGGCCCGCTGTCCCTGCTGTCCCGCGAGGACGTGCTGGTCGCGGCCGGCTTCACCGCCGAACCCAAGGAGATGTACGCCCGCCTCACACCCGCCCTGCAAGCGGAGGGCCTGGAGGTCGTGGACGGCCCCGGCCCCGCCGGTGAAGCCGTGCTGGCCTACCTGGCGGGCGACCTGGAGGCCCTCGACGCCATCCCGGTCTCACAACCCGGCACGCCCACGCGCAAGCGACTGCACGCGGCGTTGCGCGAGGTCAAGCCGGGCACGACCATCACGTACGCGGAACTCGCCGCGCGGGCGGGGCTGCCCAGGACGGCGGCCAGGGCGGCGGGCTCGGCCTGCGCCCAGAACCTGATCGCGCCGTTCGTGCCGTGCCACCGGGTGCTGCCCGGCGGCGGGGGGTACGGCGGCTACTACTACGGCGTACCGGTGAAGGAGTGGCTGATCGCCCACGAATCCGGAGGATTCGTGGGCGCAGAGTAATGGCTCGACAACATTCGGTAATGTGTTCGCCATGCCGACACAGGAACACGAATACCTGATCGAGCTCGTACGCAACCGCCCGTCCCTGGTCGCCACGCTGCTGGCCGGGACGGGCGTCTCCGTACCGACGTTCGACGAGGCACGGCTGGGCAACGCGGACTTCACGGACTGCACCCCCACCGAATACCGGGCCGACTCGGTGGTGCTCCTCTGCAAAGAGGGCACACCGGTCTCGGCGGTGGTCCTCGAAGTGCAACGCGAGCCGGACACCCGCAAACGCTGGTCCTGGCCCGTCTATCTCTCCACGCTCAGGGCGCGCACGAAGTGTCCCGTGCTGCTCCTCGTCTTCTGCGAGGACTCCAGGACAGCCCGCCGCTGCGCGGAACCCATCGAGATGGGGCATCCCAGGTGGGTGCTCCATCCCATCGTCATCGGTCCGGACGGGATTCCTTCGGTCATCGATCTCGGCTGGGCCGTCGACCAACCGGAGCTCGCGACAATCTCGGCCATCGTGCACGGCCAGTCGGAAGCGGGCCTCCGCAACATCTTGACCCTCTTCGAGGCACTGGGGCAGTTGCCCGAAGAGTACGGCGAGTATTCTGACCTCGTCCTTTCGTGTCTGCCCGACTTCATGCTCGACACAGTGATCAGGGAGCTCAGGATGGCCATGGCAACCGACCACCCCAGAAGCGCAGTGGTGCGCGCGTGGCTCGCCGAAGGAAAGGCGAAGGGAATAGCCGAAGGGAAGGCGAAGGGTGAGGCGAAGGCCGTCCTGCTGATTCTGGAGGCGCGGGGCATCTCGCTCCCCGACGAGGCGCGGGCGCGCATCCTGGCCTGCACCGACCTGGACACCCTGGAGTCCTGGGTGCGCAAGGCCGCCACCGCGGAGAGCGCCGGCGAGTTCTTCCTCTGAAGCCTCCCCCCGGAGCGATCGTGCCGGGGCCGGCGCCGGCCCCGGCAGTATTCAGGGTTTGACGTTGCTCTGGATCTCGCCCACCGGCACGTCGCGGCTGGCGCCGACCTCGACGGGCGCGAACTGCACCGGCACCACGTTGTCGACCACCTCGACCGGCCACACGGTGGAGACCGTCAGCGTGTACTTCTCGCTCGGCTGGTCGATCGAGGAACGCAGATAGCGCACGCCGCACGAGAACGTGCCGCCCTTGGTGTACGGCTTCCCGGACGTCCCGCACCCCTCCATGTTCACCTCGGCGCGGTCCTTCGTGGTGCCCGGGTCGATCGTGATGCTTTCGAGCGTGGCGACCACGGTCGCGCTCATGACCCCGGGGATCGTCGCGGTCACCGACCTGCGCGGCTGGCCGATGCCCTCCAGCCAGACCCAGGTGGGCAGGTTCACGTAGCTCTTGGCGTCAGGGTTCAGCTTGACCGTGGGTTCGGGCACGGTCAGCGCGGCTCTGGCGATCTCGGCGAGTTCCTGGATCGTGATGCCGGACGGCGGCGTGGTGCCCGGCGGCACGAAGACGAACGGGTCGAGACTGGCGAAACAGGCCTGCCCCTTGGGGTCGGCGGCGTTGTACGCGGGCCCCCACCAGCGCCCGTCCTTTCCGATCTTGTCCTCGAACTGCTTGAGGAACGCCTGCCACTTCTCCTCGGTAGGGTTCTCGGTGAACCTGAACCAGTAGGCGCGCAGGCTTTCCTGCGACTTGAGCATCTCGTTCGCGTCCAGGCCGGGCTCGTACCAGCATGGGCGCTTGAGCACGTAACCGTCGCTCTTGCCACCCCTGGTCCCGTCACCGGACACGACGATCTTCGAGTGGGCGAGGTTGATGCCCCTCGTGTTGCCCTCCTTGATGGGGGTGCCCACCGTGCGTCCGCCGTCCTCAGGATTGGCCGCTCCCGCAAGCATCAGCAGCGCGGCGACGACGACCGAACTCATGGGGTTCATCTGCTGCACCCTTTCTCGCCATAGCCGAACGATCTGATCCGCCACACCCCGTCATCGCCGCGGTGCGCGAGCACGGACTGGAGGTACGGCTCGCGTACGAAGGCGGGCTGAGGCTCGACGGGCTTCCCCGTGCGCGCCGACAACACGCGCACCTCCGACTCGTCCACGCACGCGTTGACCTGCGCGCCCTTGCCCACCTGCGCGGCGACGCGCAGGTTGTAGAGCCGGGCGTCGCCTCTCACGGTCATGTCCTCCTCGGTGTATCCGTGCACCCAGTCGTACGCTTCACGGACCGCCGTGAGTTCGAGATCCAGATCCTTCAGGTATCGATCGCTTCCGGAGACGAGCGCCTTCCTGGAGGCGACGTAGTAGCCGGTGACGAGCTTCAGCAACGGATCGGGGTCGTCGGGCCACTCGATCCGCACCCGCAGCTTGTCGCCGCCGATCGTCAGGCTCTGGGGCCCTGACGCGGGAGGGGTGCCGCTCTCGCTCTTCGACGGGCTCGGGGCCGGCTGTCCGCTCGCGGGCGAGGCGGCCTCCTGGGGCGTGTAGGGCCGTTCGGCCTGCCCGCAACCCGCCAGAACGGTGACGCCCAGCCCGATGGTGCCCAGCACCGCCATGACTCGTCTCATGCCGACGACTCCCTCACCACATGCATGCGCCACGTGGGCAGCAGCTCCTCGATCAACGCCTCGGTCTCGGGGGCCATCCCGCCGCCGTACGGATGGGAGGCCGCCCTGCGGGTCAGGCCCTCGATGACGGCGCGCAGGCGCACGATGTCGTCGGTGGCGTGCGTGGCCCGCAGCAGGTCACGCCAGAGCCCCTCGTCGTCGGCCGCCAGCAGCAGGCCCGCGCGTACGGCGGCCACCGCCGCGTCCGGCTGTCCCTGGGCGAGCCTGACCTCGCAGAGCTGGTGGGCCGCGTCGGCCACCCCTGCGCTCACGTCGTACTCCAGGTCCTCGGCGGCCAGCCAGGCGTACCTGCCGGGCGGCCTGCCGGCCAGCAGCGGGCCTCTGACCAGGCCGAGCGCCTTCTCCAGCAGCACCGCCCCGGCCGTCGGGCCGCCGTGCGAACGGCGTACGAGCTCGCGGAACAACGCCCAGTCCGTACGGACCTCGGGCCCCAGCCGGAGCCGGCCGGCCTCGTCGGTGAGCAGGTGGTCGGGCCCGAGCCATTCGGCGACCCGGGAGATCGTGGCGTCCCTGACCGTGGACTGCACGCCGCGCGGCCACAGCACGCCGCCGAGCACCGCGGGATGCACGCCGCCCGGGTGCGTGGCCAGGTAGACCAGCAGCTCGGCCGCCAGCTCCATCCGGCCTTCCTCCAGGGGGCGCAGGCCGGCGATCTCGAGCGGGCCGAGCACCCTGATCTCGACGGCCGGCGGGTGCAGCCCCACCAGCGGCTCGGCCTCGGGGATGGCCTCGCCGTCGAACCGGTCGGCCGTACGGAACAGGTCGACCAGCGCGCGGTAGTGGCGGCGCGGCAGGAGCTGGGCCTCCACCTCGAAGCCCAGCTCGGCGATCCTGGCCCTGCCGTCGTCGCCGATCTCCAGCGTCCACGTGGCGTGCGGGACCTCGCCGGCCACCACGTAGCCGGCGGTGTCGCGGCGGGCCAGCAGCGCCAGCCGCCGGGCCTCCTGGTGGGTGGGCGCCACCGCGGACAGCAGGTAGTGGGCGACGCTGTGGCCGCCGCTGATGCGCCCGGTCAGCACCTCCCTGCGCGGGGCCGCGTTCGCCTCCAGCTCGGGCAGCACCTCGGCCAGCCCGCCGACCGCCCTGATCCGTTCGGGCGCGATCGCGGTGAGCTCCTGGCCGAAGCCGACGAGCGTGATGCGCATGCGGTCGGACCACCGGTTGGTGGCCAGCTCGACGGCGATCCCCGCCAGCGCCGCGGTGGTCTGCGGGCCGCGTACGTTGATCAGGCCCTGCGCGGCCTCCAGGTCGATCAGCACGCGCCCGCCGGCGTCCGTGCCGATGGAGACCAGCCCGGGGTACGGAGCCCCGCCGGCGTGCCCGGGGCCGGACTCGCCCCTCACGTCGGGCAGCAGCCGCCCCTCGTGCGCGGGGAGCCGCCAGATCTGGCCGCCGTCCTCCGCCGTCCAGGGTGCGGGCGGGTCGTCGTCCGGCGGATGGATCCACAGGTCGAGCGTGCGCGGCGACAGGTGGGCGCCGTACACGGTGGGCGGGGTGCGGTGCTGCGCGGCCAGTTCGGCGCCCAGCAGCCGCAGCCCGACGTCCAGGATGCGGGCGCCGGGGGCGTCGCCGCCGAGCCTGAGCGCCACCTCGGCCTCCGCGGCGTCGTCGCGCGGGCGGGCGATCCTGCGGCCGGACAGGCGCCGCCACAGTTGTTCCCTGCGCCGCCTGGCCAGCACGAACAGCAGCCCGGCCGCGGCCAGCGAGGCGGCGGCGAGGTAGTCGGTCAGCTCGCCCTGGCGCTCCTGCATGACCGGCTGCCGGCCGTCCCGCACGGTGGGCTCGGTCTGGCGGTGTTTGCCCTCGTGCCCGGGTGTCCGGCGTTCCTCGCGGGCTTCGCGAGCTTCGCGGCTGTCGCGCTCCTGCCGCTCCTCGCGTTCCTGGCGGTCCTGCCGCTCTTCCCGGTCCGCGCGGTCGGCGCGGTCGCCGCGCTGGGCCGTGCCCGGGTCGGCCCGGCCCGGGTGCTCGCGCAACGTCTGGTCGCGCGGCTGGTCGACGGGGACGACGTGGGCGTTTCGCGCGTCGTCCGGCATGTCGAGCACCCAGCCGGGCCTGATCAGGTCGGCCATGCGCAGCCGGGTGCCGTCGGGCTGTTCCTTCGCCTGGTTGAGCCGGTAGATCTCGGGGTATCGGCGGCCGTCGCCCAGGCACTTCTCGGCGATCTCCCACAGGCTCTCGTGGTGGCGGCCGTGCGGCGGCTGCACGACGTACACCTTCTTGGTCTTGCGCGTCTCCAGCTCCAGCTCCTGCTCCACGATCGGCGCGGAGTAGGCGACCGCGGTCACGGGCGGCGCGGCGGGAGTGGGGGCCAGCTGGGCCACCGGCGCGACCATCGCCCCCGCCGTGAACAGCAGCAGCACGGCCGAGACCAGCTTGTTGGCCACCACCTGCATGCCGCCCGAGAGCGGCACGCGGGCGGGCATGCCGACCCTGCGCACACCGGCGTACACCTCGACCAGCACGCACAGGAAGAGCTGGAACCAGGCCAGCCACACCAGCAGCACGAGCACGGCCACGATCGTGCTCGGCCCGACCCGGCTGGTGAGCACCTCGAGATCGAGCAGCTCGGGCGCGATCGGCGGGCCGACGAGGGTGAGCAGCGCGTACGGCACCCCGCCCACGAGCGCGACCAGCACGACCAGGGCGCCGAGCCCGGCGAGCACGTCGCCGGCGCTGCGCCTGGCCGGGGCGCGCACGGGGACGTGACGTCCGGATGGACGCACGGGTCCTCGCGGCTGCTCTCGCGGCGGCATCGCCTCTCCCTTCTCTGTTCCAGCGTCGTGTCTCGTACGTTCCGCATCCATCGAGTGGTCGGTTTCGGTCTATCTCGCTTCGGGTGCGGCGCTGGCCTCGCCGGTCATCTCTGAGCCGGGGAACCCGAGCGCGCTCAGGAAGAAGGCCTCCCACCGCACCGTCACGGTGACCGTGACCTGGGCCTGTCCCTGCTCGACCGAGCACTCGCCGCGGGTCACGTCGCCGCCGCCGTGCGCCTGCACGATCTCGTCGGCCCTGCCGCACACCTCGGCGTCGTCGAGCAGCCGGGTCTCCCCCGTGGTGCGGAGGTGGTCGACGTCGACCTGGTCGGCGCCGGCCCTGGCGGCCTGCTCGGCCACGTCGGACGCGCGCAGCCGGGCGTTGATCGCGGCCCCGCCGTCCACCAGCATCCCGGCCAGCAGGAACACGACCACGGAGAACAGCACGGTGAACACCGACATGGACCCCCGCTCGCCGTTCCTCATTCGACCCTCCTGAACTGCTCGAGCGGCACCACCGCGGCGCCGGTCAGCTGCTTGGTGCCGTCGAACCCGAGAAAGGCCAGGTCGAGCTCGCACGTCACCTCGGCCTCGACGTGGCCGCCCTGCTCCCATTCGGACCCGTCGAGCGAGACCGAGGAGGACTGGCAGCGGCCTTCGAGCACGCTCGTGGCGATGGTCTCGGCGGCGGACCCGGCGTCGTCGAGCGTGCGCTGCACGGACGCGGCGCGGGCGGCGTCGCGGGCCGCCCCGTTGACCCGTCCCTGCGCCTCGACCAGCACCCCGGCTCCGGCCAGGAACAGCAGGAAGAGCAGGAAGACCGGGGCCAGCATGACCGTCTCCACCGCCATGGAGCCGCGTTCGGCCCGGCTCATTCGCAGTCCTCGCCGCCGTTGTCGGGGCGGAAGCACTCGACGGGACCGCCCGCGGTCGCGGTGATCGTGAACGAGAGCTCCGGGAGCAGCGGGATGACCTGTACGGCGTTGCCGGTCACCGTGACGAAGCGTTCGTCGGGCTCCTTCTCGGACGTCGTCGCGGTGGCGTCGCCGAGCAGCCGCGGTCCGATGGCGCGGACGATGTCGGTGGCCTTGGCCGTGGCCGCGCCCTCCCAGTCGCCCGAGTCGAACGGCGCCGACCTGGCCACGCGGGCGCCTTCCCTGGCGGCCGCCTCCGCGACCTGCCGGCCGTGGAACCAGAGCGCCACCTGCACGATGAGCAGCACGACGGCGAGGATGACCGGCATGAGCACGGCCAGCTCGATCACCGTGGCGCCACGCTCGCGCTGCGGCCTACTCGCCTCCGCCGCCATCCCCGCCACCGCCGAACGTGCCTTGGATCTCGCTCTGCTTCTGCTCGACCAAGGTCTTGATGAGCGTGGCCAGGCCGAGCGCGACACCGGCGATGATGGCGGTGATGATCACCCATTCGACGGCGGACGCGCCCCTGGTGGGCGCGGTCCTGGCCCGGTGGATGCGCACACCGAGGTACGCGGTCAGATAGATGATCCAGGGATGGTTCATCATGCCCCCAACATCTTCATAGCGGCGGGATAACTGAGAAAGATCACAAAACCGGCGCACAGCAGGAGCTGGGCCACGAGCATCGACTGCGACCGCTCGCCCGCCCTGCCCTCGATCTCGGCCAGCTCGCGGCGGCGCAGCGTGGCCGCCCTGGCCGTCAGCGAGGCACGTACTTTGGCGCCGTCGTCGGCCACCAGGCCGAGCGCGGCCGACAGGTCGCGCAGCTCGTCGACGTTGATCTCCTGGCCGAGCTGTCCGAGCGCCTGCCACGGGGTGATGCCGACGATCCGCGCGCCGGCCAGCGCGTCACGGATGCGGCCCATCGCCCAGTTGGGCTGCTCACCGCTGACCGAGACGGCCATCATCAGGGCCTCGGGGACACCGCGGCCGCCGGCCAGGTTCATCGAGACGAGGTCGAGGAACGCGCCCACGACGTGCCGGAAGTCGCGCCGCTTGGCCGCCGCGTCCTTCTTGACCTGGAGATCGGGCAGGAAGAAGAAGACGACCGCGACGAGCACGGCCGACCAGAACGGGACGGCGAGCGAGGCGCCCCACTCCATGAGCACCAGCCAGCCGAGCAGCAGCGGGAACGCCAGCAGGCCGCCGGCCGCCAGCAGCACCTTCGTGGCCAGGAACGCCTCGAAGGAGCGGCCGACCAGCGCCAGGTCCGACCTGACCGACCTGACCTCCCAGCCGCGGGCGCTGTAGAGGCGGGCCAGCCGCACGCCGAGGCCGCGCCGGAACGCGCTGACCTCCTCGTCGGGCAGCACGAGCTGGATGCGCGGCGCGCCCGCGTCCTCGCGTACGGCGTCGAGCGCCAGCAGCCGCGCCACCAGCCCGGGACGGGCCGGGAAGAGCGCCCTGAACAACACGAGCAGGCCGAGCCCGATCACCGCGCCGGCCAGCGCGCCCTCAACCATCGCCGCCTCCTCCCATGAGCAGCCGCGTCGGCTTGTCGAACCTGGCCAGCCGCCGCATCCAGGCGAACCCGGCACCGAACAGCCCGGCCACGACCACGAGCACGGCCTGGCCGAGAGGGCCGTCGTACTCCTCGACGTAGGAGGGGTTGAACACGACGAGGATCCCGGCGAAGGCCAGCGCGGTGATCACGACGATCTGCACGCTGCGCCGGGTGGCGCGGCGCTCGGCCTCGACGCGGCGGCGCATGTCGAGCTCCTCGCGGGCCGAGACGGCCAGCGCGCCGAGCACGTCGCGCAGGCCGGGGCCGCGCAGCCTGGAGTTGAGGATGAGCGCGGCCACGACCAGGTCGGCCGAGGGGTCGTCGAGCTCGTCGGCGAAGAGCGCGAGCGCCTGCGGCAGGGCCATCCTGGTGTGCAGCCGGTCGATCAGCGACCGCAGGTGCGGCCTCAGTGTGGGCGCGGCGGCCCTGATGGACGACGGGATGGCCTGTTCGAGCCCGGCCGCCCCGGCGATCGTGTCGCGCAGCGACTCCGTCCAGGCGGCGAGCCCTTCGAGGCGGCGCATGGCGGCCCGCTCCTCGGACGCGCCGCCCGACAACCCGCGCCAGGCGAACACGAGCAGCACCGTGCCCACCGCCACGACCGGCCAGCCGGTGACGACCAGGACCAGGGTGGCGGCGACGGCCGCGATCGCGGTGCGGGTGGTCAGCATCTTGACCAGGTGGCGTCTGGGCCGGGGCGGGCGGGGGCGCAGGCCGTACAGGGAGATGACGAACAGGAACAGCCCGCCGCCCGCCACCGCGCCGGCGAGCAGCGCCAGCGGGTCGAACGTGAACGCACCCATGCTCACCAGCCCCCCAGGGTGTAACCGTGGGCGGCCAGCTCCTCCATGCAGGAGATCGGGGCGTGCGGGACGGCGGCGCCGTCGGGGCCGGGTGCGAACACCTCGCTCGACAGGACGCGGCCGTCGCAGCCGTTGACCTCGCGGATGCTGGAGACGTAGCGGCGCAGGGTGCCGCCGACGTGGTAGTCGTTGCGCTTCTCGACGAAGACGACGAAGTCGATGGCGCCCGCGATGAGCATGTGGGTGGCGTCGATGGGCAGCCGCTCGCCGGCCTGCAGCGCGTAGGTCGAGATGCGGTTGAAGACCTCCATGCTGGAGTTGGCGTGGATGGTCGACAGCGAGCCGTCGTTGCCCTGGGTCATCGCGTTGAGCATGGTGACGATCTCGTCGCCGAGCACCTCGCCGACGATGACGCGGCTGGGGTTCATCCGCAGGGAGCGCCTGACCAGCTCGGCCATGGAGATCTCGCCCTGGCCCTCGGAGTTGGGCAGGCGCTGCTCGAAGGCGACGACGTTGGGGTGGAGCTCGGGGAACTGGTCGAGGCCGAGTTCGAGGGCGCGTTCGACGGTGATGAGGCGCTCGCCGGGCGGGATCTCGTTGGCCAGCGCCCTGAGCAGGGTGGTCTTGCCGGCGTTCGTCGAGCCCGCGATCATGATGTTCTTGCGTGCGGCGACGGCGGCCGTCAGGAACCGCGCGACGTCGGGGCCGATCGTGCCGTTGCCGGTCAGGTCCGACAGGAAGACCTTGCCGAGGCGGGCGCGGCGGATCGACACGGCCGGCCTGACCGTGACGTCCATGACGGCGCTGAGCCGGGAGCCGTCGGGCAGGCGCAGGTCGAGCTGCGGGTTGGCGGTGTCGAACGGCCTGCTGGACAGGCCGGAGTAGGCCGCCAGGATCTGGATCAGCTCGATCAGCTCGTCGTCGGAGTCGGCGACCGGGTCATGCATGAGCTCCTGGCCGTCGGCGTAGCTGACGAACACCCGGTCGCAGCCGTTGATGTCGATGTTCTCGACCTGGGCGTCGTCGAGCAGCGGCTGCAGGCGGCCCACGCCGAACAGGGCGGCGTGGATGCCGGCCGCGAGCGCCTCCTCCTCCTCGACCGTGGGCGGGGTGCGGCCGAGCCCGATCTCGCCGCGGGCGTGCTCCTCCAGCACCTGGGAGATCAGTGCCCTGGCGAACTGGCGTTCGTCCTCGCCGGTCATCGCGGGCAGGCCGTTGGCCTGGTCGAGCCTGCGCTGGTGGGCCAGCCGGTCGCCGACCTCCTGGCGGAAACGCTTGACGAGCGAGTGGTCGATCATCGGTGGCTCACCAGCCTTGCCGCGAGGTCGCGTGCCGTACGGATCAGGAGAGAGCGGTCGAGGCGGCCACCCCACTGCCCGCGCAGGAGCTCGGCGCCCTTCGGGTCGTGGGCCAGGCCGTAGACGTATTGGACGGTGTTGCCGACGATCCGGCGTACGTCGTCGATCGAGGCGCGGTAGTTGCGCGGGTCGGCGATCACCGCGACGCCGTGCGCCTTGGTGATCTGCAGCCGCTCGCGCAGGTGGGCGACGTGGTCGAGGGTCGCGCGGGTGAGCAGCACGACCTGCTCGGCCTCGGCCATCAGGTCGCCGAGCTGGGGGTGGGCGCCGAGCCGGCCGCAGTCGGCGATGACGTCGGCGTTGGGGACGGCCGCCAGCGCCCGGCCGAGCGGGCCCCACAACCAGGTGAGGCCCGCGGCCTGCTCGCCGTGCGTGAGCCCGGCCAGCACGTCGAGCCCGCCGACGATCTTCTGCGTGTGCTGGTGGATCTGCGCGGGTTCGAGGCCGCGCCGCGCGGTGGCGCCCAGCGTGAGCAGGCCCTTGCCGGGGTTGAGCACGCCGCCGTCGGCGGCGGGCAGCCGGTAGGCGAGGTCGCCGCCCGCAGGGTCGCACTCGGCCAGCAGCACGGGTCGCGGCCAGACCGCCGCCAGGGCGGTGGCCGCGGTCGTCACACCTGGCGCGCCTTTGTCGGCGGCCAGGACGATGAGCGCCACGTCAGCGTGCCCCCGGGAGTTCGGCGACCGCGATCTCCCCGCTTGAGGCGAAGGCCACGATTTCCGGTGACGCCGACGAATCGACGACCACCGTGATCTGGCCGGAATTTCCGGTGCGCGACTTGTCGCCGACGGAGAAGACGAGCGCGCTCGCGGCGAGGACCCGGCTTTCTCCCTGGGCGGCCCGGCTCGGAACGTGCACCAGTTGAACGCGGTCGCCCGCTTTCAGGCCCGCGGGCATTTGGCCCGGCTTGAGCGCCAGCCCGACGGTGGCCTTTCCCTCTCCGAGCTCGGAGCTGGCCTCGGCGCCCATCTGGCTGGTCAGCAGGGTGCCGGGCAGGACGGTGACGGCGGCGAAGCTGCCGATCACCTGCTCGCGCTGCGACCAGCTGACGTAGTCGACGCCCTCAGCGGCGATCTTGACCTCTTCGAGCGCCTGCGCGGTGAACTTCTGGCCTGCGCCGACCTGCTGGGTGACGCGGATGGCGGAGACGCGGTCGCCGCTGCGCAGGACGAGCAGCGTCGTGGCCAGCGCGCCGCCCAGGATGAGCAGGACGGCCAGCGCGGCGAGGGCCGGCTTGCGTTCGCGGGGTGGCACGGGGAGCTTGCGCGAGGCCGGCCCGGACAACCCCGCCGCCGCGTCGACGGCAGGCTTTTCACTGGTCCTCATGGGTGGGGGGCTCCCGAAGTGAATTGCGGAATTCACGCCATTATGTGGGGCTTGGCGTGATGACGGGGGCGGAATGCGAGGACCAATGCTCGTTTCGCAGGTGGCGCGATGTCAACAACAAATAATCAATGCCTATTGTTTCTAACGAGTTGACGAGTATCGATTTTTCCGGCTAGCCGTCACTTTGACCACAGCAGCCTCATTTTTCCCACCCTTATGGCAACATATCGGTTCAAGTCGTCACACATTTCCCATGCCATTGCCGTCAACTCGCGCACCTGAAACCGATTCGGGCGTTACCTTTGGCGCCCGGAGTCGACCGAGGAGACGGCACCATGCGGATCATGCTCACCGTGCTCGGCGGGCAGGGCGACCGTGACGTCGTGATCGACGGAGACGACGGCGCCACGGTGGCGAGGGTGAGCCAGGCGCTCAGCGACCAGGGGCCGCTGGCCGACGTCGTACGGCTGCCCCGGGCCCGAGCCCCCTACGGACTGCCGGCCGGGCCCGACGGCCCGCACATCCCCCAGCCCCGCAGGCCGGAGCGGGAAACCGCCGCGCCGGCCGGCCGTACGCCCACGCTCTGGCGCGACGGCCGCCCCCTCGACCCGCGCGCGCCGGCCGCCGCCGTGCTGCGCGACGGCGACAAGGTGACGCTCGACGGCCGCCTCGCCCGCGCCACCGTCGTCGAGGAGCCGGGCGGCGTCGCCGAGGTACGCGTGGTGGGCGGCCCCCGCGCGGGCACCGTGCACCGGCTGGGGCTGGGCGTGCACATCATCGGCTCCGACCCGATGTGCGCGATGGCCGTCGACGATCCCGCGCTGGCTCCCGAGGCGGTGGCCGTCCGCGTGACGCCCGACGCGATCACCGTGGAGCGGGCCTGGCAGGAGCCGGGCGAGGCGCCCAGGCTCAAGCTCAAGGGACGCTGGGCCGACGAGGTCGCCGAGCTCACGGCGCGGGTCGCCGAACGCGAGGCGGCCGAGCTCACGGCCGGCTACGGCGAGATTCCCGAGCTCGACGGCCGGCCGCTCGCCGAACCCGTCGACTGGCCCGACCAGGCCGTGCTGACCTGCGGCTCGTCGGTGTTCGTGCTGACCTCGATCGAGCCCAAGGACGCCCACCTCGCGCCCAGGAGCGAGGGCGGCGTGGCCTACAACCGCCCGCCGAGGCTCCGCCGCCCGGAGCCCGAGCGCACCTTCGTCAAGCCGAAGGAGCCGGCGCGGAACGAGGGCATGCGCCTGCAGCTGCTCGCCGCCCTCCTGCCCGCCGTGCTCGGCATCACCCTGGCGGTCGCGCTGAAACAGCCGTACTACCTGCTCGTCGCCCTCATGACGCCCGTCATCATGATCGGCCAGTGGTGGAGCGACCGCCGTCACGGCAAGAAGCAGCACAAGAAGGCCGTCAAGGAGTACAAGGAGCAGCTCCGGGCGTACGACGAGGCGGTCGAGCGGGCCAGGGTGGCCGACGAGGCGGTCCGCAGGTCCAACGCGCCCGACCCCGCCCAGGTGCTGCTCACGGCCACCGGCCCGCGCAGGCGGTTGTGGGAGCGCAGGAGCCACGACGACGACGCGCTCAGGCTGCGGGTGGGGCTGGCCGACCTGCCGGCCGACCTGACGTTGTCGGAGGAGCAGGGCGGGCCCATCGACGCGCCCCTGTGCCGTTCGGTGCCGGTGGCGCTGCCCATGCGCCGGCTGGGCGTGGCCGGCGTAACGGGCTCACGCGAGGCCGCGACCGCCCTGGCCGGCTGGCTGATCGCCCAGGCCGCGACCCTGCACAGCCCGCGCGACCTGGCCACCGTGATCGTGTCCGCGCACGCCGACGGCGAGCAGCGCTGGGGCTGGATGCGCTGGTTGCCGCACTGCTCGCCGCAGTCGGGCCAGGAGTGCGTGGCGCTGGCCGGCACCGACCCCGAGTCGGCGGCGCGGCGGGTCTCCGAGCTCGCCGCGCTCATCGACGAACGCCAGAACACCGCGATCCCCGAGCTGGGCAAGATCCCCACCGGCTGGGACGACCTCGGCGGCCCCGAGAAGCCCACGTTCTCCTCGTACGACGTGCGCCCGTACGACGTGCTGGTGGTGCTGGACGGCGCCCAGGTGCTGCGCGGTTTGCCCGGTATGCCGCAGGTGCTGCGCCAGGGTCCGCGCTGCGGTGTCTACACCCTCGCCCTCGACGAGGACCAGCGCCTGCTGCCCGAGGAGTGCCAGACGGTGGCCGCGTGCGACGACGACGGCCTCGCGCAGCTGCGCGGCGGCGGCCTCGACGTCATCGGGCCAGTGCTCGCCGACCTCGTCTCCCCCACCTGGTGCGACCGGCTGGCCAGGGCCCTCGCCCCGATCCGCGACGTCAGCAGGGACGACCCCGGAGGCAACCTGCCCGGCGCGGTACGCCTGCTCGACCTCATGGGCCTGCCCGCTCCTTCCGGCCGGGAGCTGGCCGCCCGCTGGCAGGAGCGCGGCACCACCGAGGCGCTGATCGGCGTCGGCCCCGACGGTCCCTTCTCGGTGGACCTCAAGCTCGACGGCCCCCACGGGCTCATCGCCGGCACCACGGGCGCGGGCAAGTCGGAGCTGCTCCAGACGCTCATCTGCTCCCTCGCGGTGGCCAACCGGCCCGACCAGCTCACGTTCGTGCTGATCGACTACAAGGGCGGGGCGGCCTTCAAGGAGTGTGTACGCCTGCCGCACACCGTCGGCATGGTCAGCGACCTCGACGGCCACCTGACCCAGCGCGCCCTCGACTCGCTGGCGGCCGAGATCCGCCGCAGGGAACGCCTGCTGCTGGCGGCGGGCGCCAAGGACATCGACGACTACACCGGCCCCTCGCTGCCCCGCCTGGTGCTGATCATCGACGAGTTCGCCGCGCTGGTGGCCGAGCTGCCCGACTTCGTCACCGGTCTGGTCGACATCGCCCGAAGGGGCCGGTCGCTGGGCATCCACCTCATCCTGGCCACGCAGCGGCCCGCGGGCGTCGTCACCGCCGACATCCAGGCCAACACCTCGCTGAGGATCGCGCTGCGGGTGACCGAGCCGGCGGAGTCGTCCGACGTGATCGACCTGCCCGACGCGGCCCACATCTCCAAGTCGACGCCCGGCCGCTGTTACGTGCGCTCGGGCGTGGGGGCGGCGACCGCCGTGCAGACGGCCAGGGTCGGCGGGCGCAGCCCGGCCGCCGGCGGGTCGTCGCGCGCGGGCGACGTACGGGTGCTGGAGGTCGGCTGGCGCTCCTTGGGACGGCCGCTGCCGCCGCCTCCGGAGCCGGAGGAGGACACGACGGGCACGGACCTCGGGCTCGTCGCCGACGCCCTCATCGAGGCCGCCCGTCTGGCCGACGTCCCCGCCCAGCCGAGTCCGTGGCTGGAGCCGCTGCCCACCGGCCTCGTGCTCGACCTGCCCCTGGCCGGGCATTCCGTCCTCGCCGCGCCGGTTCCCGACGCCGCGGCGTACGGGGGCGCGTTCTCCGAGGTGGCGCCGCTGCCGTTCGGCGTCACCGACCGGCCGTGGGCCCAGGACCGGCATGCGCTGGCGCTGGACCTGGCGCACGGCGGTCACCTGCTCATCGCGGGCGCGGCCCGCAGCGGCCGGTCGACGGCCCTGCGCACGATCGCTGGATCGATCGCGGCCCACGCCTCTCCCTCGGACGTGCACGTGCACGCGGTCGACTGCGGCTCGGGGGCACTGCTGCCGCTGGTGGCGATGCCGCACTGCGGCGCGGTGGTGACCCGTGACCAGCTCGACCGGGTGGAGCGCCTGCTGACCCGTCTCAGGGCCGAGGTGGGCCGCCGCCAGCAGCTGCTGGCCGAGGCCGGGCACGCCTCCCTGGCCGAGTACCGGCAGGCGGGCCACCGCCTGCCCTGGCTGGTGCTCATGCTCGACCGCTGGGAGGGGTTCGTCGCCGCCTTCGAGGGCTACGACTACGGCCGCATGATCGAAGGGCTGCTCCAGCTGCTGCGCGAAGGCCCGGCGGTGGGCCTGCGGGCGGTGGTCACCAGCGACCGCTCCGGCCTGCTCGGGCAGGTCTCGACGGTCTTCGACGACCGGCTGCTGCTGCGGTTGTCCGACCCGTCCGACTACGGCCTGGCGGGGTTCCCGCTCAAGGGCCTGCCGTCGTCCGTACCGCCGGGCCGGGTGCTCTCGCTGGGCGAGCACGGCATCGTGGAGCACCACATCGCCCTGCTGGACGCGGACCCGGCGGGCCCCGTGCAGGTCGCCGCACTGCAGTCCCTGGCCCGCGCAGTCGCGAGCCCGGCCGGCACGAGCGCGGCAGCCACGGGCGCGGGGGACGAGAGCCCGTCGGTCGCCGGCAGGGCCGTCTGGCGCTGGGAGGGTGATCCGCCGCTGCGGGTGGACGCGCTTCCGATGCGCATCACGGCGGCCCAGACGCTCGCCCTCGACCCGGCGTTCAGCCCTCCGTCGCCGCTGTGGTCGCTGGTCGGCGCGGGCGGCGACGCCCTGGGGCCGCTCGGGCTCGACCTGCTGGCCCACGGCCCCGGCGCGGTGATCGCGGGGCCGTCGCGCTCCGGCCGGTCGTCGGCGCTGATGACGGCCGCCCGCTCGCTGATCGCCCGCGGCACCCCCGTCGTCGCCGTCGTCCCGAGGCGCAGCCCGCTGAAGGAACTGGACGGAGCCGTGGCGGTGCTCGACGGCAACGCCACCGACCTGCCGGAGATCGTCGCGGACCTGCACGGCTACGTCGTGCTCGTGGACGACGCCGAGCTGATCAATCCGGACGGCGCGCTCGGCACCGCCCTCGAGGAGGTGCTCAGGTCGGGCAGGGACGGCGACCACGGGCTGCTCATCGCCGGCGTGACGGGCGACCTGGCCGTGGCCTACCGCGGGTTCGCGGCGGAGACGCGCAAGTCGCGTACGGGGCTCCTGCTGGCCGTGCAGGGCCAGGCCGACGGCGACCTGTTCTCCATCCGCCTGCCGCGCGGCGCGGCCGGAGGCCCTCCGGGGCGCGGCTTCCTGGTGACGACCGGCGCCTTCACCCCCGTCCAGGTGGCGCTCCCCGGCGGCCCGTGAGGGTCAGCCGTCGTCGGCGGGGAGGGTGAAGAGGCGGACGTAGAGGGGGCGGGCGCCCGGCGGGGCGTCGTCGGCCTGGTGACCGTGCCGGAGCAGCAGGGCGACGTACTCGTCCTGGAAGGCTTTGAGCTCGTCCTTGGTCATGCGGACCAGCCCGCGCGAGCCCCACGCCCAGTCGGGGTCGGCGCGGTAGGCGGCGGGGAAGCGCTCCACCAGGGCGAGATCCTCCTCGTAGCCGGCCCGGTGGAACTCCTCCAGGGCCGCCCGGTCGCCCGGCGCGAGGTCGTCGGGGTGGGGAGCGCGCATATCACGCAGGATGGGGGCACGGCGCCACCAGCGTTCGCGGCCCGACGAACGCTCAGGGATCTCCTCGATGAAGCCGTACTTCTCCAGCTGGCGCAGGTGGTAGCTGGTCGTGCCGGTCTTGGCGCCGAGCAACTCGCCGAGGGTGGTCGAGGTGGCGGGGCCGTGCAGGTTGAGCAGGGTGAGCATGCGGCGGCGCATGGGATGGGCCAGGGCTTTGAGCCGCTCGGGGTCGTCGAGCACGTACGGCTCGTGGAGCTCCTGAGGCTCGTCGTCCTTCATGAGGAGCAGGCTAGTACTCCAGAACGATATCTGCAGACACGTATTTGCCGAGAGTTCTCTGCAGAGTAGTGTCGGCACTATGCGACTCATCCTCGCGGCCCTCATGGTGGCCGCCATCCTCTTATCGCCCCTCGCCCCCGCCGCGGCGGCGGCCGCGCCCCTGCCGGAGCTGCCGGGCGACCTCGTGGCGAAGGACGTGACCTTCCGCGGCGGCGGAGGGCTGGACCTGCGGGGCAGCGTCATCAGCCCCGCGGCCGCCCGCGACGGCCGGGCCGGGGTCGTGCTGGTGCACGGCGCCGGTGACGGAACGCCGAGGGAGAAGCTGCTGGCCGAGGCCGTCGCCTTCGCCCGGCAAGGGCTCTCGGTGCTGATCTACGACAAGCGGTCCGAGGGCTACTCGCTGTTCGACAGGTCGTACGCGCACCTGGCCGAGGACGCGCTCGGCGCCGTGGCAGCGCTCAGGAACCGGCCGGGGGTCGATCCCGGCAAGGTCGGCGCGCTGGGGTTCAGCGAGGGCGGCTGGGTGGTTCCCATGGCGGCCGCACGGTCGGCGGACATCGCCTTCGTGATCCTCGTCGGCGCCAACGGGCTGTCGCCGCTGCGGCAGCAGACCTGGGCGGTCGCCGCCGGGCTACGCAAGGCGGGGGTGCACGGGCCGCTCGCCGAACGGACCGTGCCGAACCTGTACCGCGCGATCGCCGACGGCGGCATGTTCCCCGAGCCCTACTTCGACCCCGGGCCGGTCCTCGCCCAGGTGCACCGGCCCGTGCTGGCCATCTGGGGCGTGCACGACCTGCTGACGCCGCCCAGGGAGACGCCTCCGCTCATGGCCGCGGCCCTGGAGAAGGGCGGCAACAGGGCGTACACCTTCAGGTTCTTCGCCGACGCCGAGCACGCGGCGCACCTGACGCCCGACGGCGGGGTCACCCGGCTGCCCGAGCTCGCCCCCGGCTACGCGGACCTGGTGGGGAGCTGGGTGGGCGAGGCGACCTCGGGGCGAGCGCCCACGGCGGACGTGTCCGGACCCGCGCCGGTGCAGCAGGACGACGCCGTGGAGGTCCCGCCGGCCGCCTGGTGGGAGTCCGCGCCCGTCCAGCTGGCGGCGCTCGTCGTGTTCCTGGTGGCGTTCGGCGGTTATCCGGTCGTGGCGCTGGTGCGCCGCGTCAGGCGGTCGGCCGCTCCCGAGTCCCCGCTCGTGGCCGCGCGGATGGTCAGCGGCGCCGGGCTGACGGCGGTGACCGGTGGGTTCTGCTACCTGTTCTATCTGATCATGACCGGCGGCAAGCTGGCCGTGCCCGGACCGGTGGTGGCCGGGCGGCCGGTGATCTGGCTCGCGCTCCAGGCGCTCGCCGTGGCGACCCTCGCCGGGACGCTGATCGTCGCGGTGCGCCGGCGACGGGTCACGGCCCGCGGCGAGCGGGTACGGCTGGGCGTGCTGGTCGCCGGCGGTGCGGTGTTCCTGCCGTGGGCTCTGTACTGGGGCCTGGCACTGCCGTAGCGGAACCAGGAGCTGCGAGCGGCCTCCTGGTCGATTGACCGGAATTCATGACACCTGGGCGCTCTATGCTGATTCCTGGGACTCGGGAGAGGTGAGATGCAGACCCAGAAGGACCTCTATCAAGCGCATCGGCTCATGCAGCAGCGCCTGGGGCTGGCGCTGCTGCAGGCCGAGCCCGACGTGCCCGAGACTCCGATGCGGCGGCACAACGTCGCCACGTTCTGCGGCATCATCGTCGGGGTGCTGATCACGGCCGCGTTCGGCATCTGGGGGCTGCTCAGCCCCGGCAACGCGACGAAGCTCGAAGAGCCCGGCAGGCTGCTCGTCGAGGAGGAGACCGGCGCCAAATACGTCTACAGCCAGGAGCAGCAGCGGCTGTTGCCGGTCGCCAACTACGTCTCCGCCCTTCTGCTGCTGGACACCTCGAACTTCGAGGTCAGAAGCGTCTCCGCCGCCTCGCTGGCCAAATATCCGCGCGGGCCCCTGGTGGGCATCGCCGGGGCGCCGGACTCGCTGCCCGAGAAGGACAAGCTGGTCAAGGGTCCCTGGTCGGTGTGCGTGACCGAGGCGCCCGACGCCTCCGGGACGCCGGTGCCGTACGTCACGCTGGTGGGCGGGACGAAGGTCGGCGGCACGCCCGTCGGCGCCGGCGCGCTGGTCGTCACCGACGGCAAGCAGTCGTGGGTCATCTGGAACGACACCCGGATGAAGGTGAACGACAGCGGCGTGCGCGCGCTCAACGCCCGGCCCAAGAAGGTGCCCCCGACCTGGGTCAACGCCATTCCTCCCGGGCCCGACTTCCTGCCGCCGAAGATCTCCGGCCTGGGCCGGAAAGTACGCGGGCCGAGCGGCGGCCGGGCCGCCATCGGCCAGGTGTACACCGTGCAGGGCGTGAGCGGATCCGCGGCCCGGTGGTACGTCCTTCTCTCCGACGGGCTCGCGCCCATCACCCTCACCCAGGCCACCCTGCTGCTCGAAGACCCCGCCATCAAGCGCGCCTACGGCAGGCAGGCCGCCAAGCCGCTGGAGATCGACGCCGCGACGGCGAACTCCAGGACCTCCCAACAGAACCTCGCCGTATCGGGGTTGCCCACCACCCTGCCCAAGGTCGTGCCCTCCTCGAGCCCGCTCTGCTCGGTGTACTCCGACACGCAGAACGGCTCGGCCCGCGCCAAGGTGACCGTCGGCGGCACCATGAACATCCCGCCGCCGAGCTCGCGGGGCGACCAGGAGCACTTCGACCAGGTGCTGCTGCCGGCGGGGGCGGCGGCGCTGGTCGGCCTCCTGCCCGGCGACGGGCAGAAGGGGTCCGTCCAGACCTATTTCCTGCTCTCCGACCAGGGACGCAAATATCCGCTCACATCCGGCGACCAGATCAACAAGCTGGGGTACGGCGCCGACGACGTGGCGCCGATGCCGGGCAACCTCGTGCACCTGCTGCCCGAGGGCCCGACGCTGGATCCCGCGGACGCCCGCTCGCCGCTGCAGGTGACGGCCTCTTAGGGCGCGAGCCTCAGATAATGCCGCCCATCATTCCGCCGCCCTGGGCCATGGCCTGGGTGTCGGGCATGCCGTCATTCGTGTGCTCCAGGTGGCCCACGGCCTCCCCCTTCTTCGGCTTCACGTACTCCACCCCGGTCGGGGCGTAGTCGGGCTTGGGGCGGTTCTTCGTGAGCATCTGCGTCATTGTGGCGCACATGATGTTGACTACTGCCACGATGCCGGTGGTCCGCATGACGGTCTTGCCCAGTTTGGCCGCCAGCGATCTGGCCAGCGGCGTGATCTGCGACAGAACAGCGCTGATGAGGATGTGGCACTGGATCTGGACGGCGACCCAGGGAACCAGGCGGGTCCACACCCGGATGGCGGCCAGGGCCGTCATGAGAGTGGCCAGCGCGAAGGCCAGCTGCGCGGCCCAGTGATAGAGCTGGGCGGTGAACCGCATGCTGTCACCGACGCCGTTGAAGTGCCGCTCGGCCACGTCGAGCTGTTCGAGCAGCTTGTCCAGCGCCTCGTCGAAGGTCTGCTGGGCAGGCCCCTCCCACTTCTTCTGGACGTCCTCCCTGAATTCGACGACTCTCGTTTTGATGCCCGCGAAGTCCACCTCACCGTCGCCGGTCGAGGGAGCCAGCCACTGCACGGCGGCCTCGACCATGCCTCCGGGGTTGGAGACGCAGACCCCGATCGCCAGGGCGATGGTCCTGGCCGCAGGGTACTCACGGAGCACCAGGGCGGCCGCGGTCGCCATCGCGGCCGCGGCGATGAACTGCTCCCGGTCATTCCCATATGACGGGTTCTCGCTCGCCATGCGCCGGTGTCCCCCTTCCTACTCTTCCTCGCCGATCACCTGTGGCGCGATGTCGATGTCGTCGAGCCAGTCGGCCTCGTCGCCGCGCACGTAGTCGGGCTTCTCCCGATCGCGGTCCTGCTGTCCGCCACCGGTTCCCGGCATCATCGGCATGAACGGCATCCCGCCCATCCCGTTCATGCCGCCACGTGCGCCGGCCGCTCCGGGCTGACCGCCGGGGGTGGCACCGCCCGAGGGTGACCCGGTGCCCATGCCGGGCCCTGCTCCGGGCCCCAGAGACGTGGAGGGATTCGGCACAGGGTTGGACAGCGACGGGTTCGGGACGTTGGGGTTGTAGCCCGCGAGATCGGTGCTGTTGGGGTCGAGCTTCGGGACCTCCCGGTTGAGCTGGTCCTCGATGGAGGGGACGTTGGCCTGCGGCATGTCGGTGCTGGGCATGTCCGGCGACGGCACGTTGGTGTCCGGCATGTCCGGCGACGGCACGTTGGCGTCCGGCATGTCCGGCGACGGCACGTCCGAGCCGGGCAGTTTGTCCGACGGCAGGCCACCATCAGGCAGGCCACCGTCCGGCAGACCACCATCAGGCAGGCCACCATCAGGCAGACCACCATCAGGCAGGCCACCATCAGGCAGACCACCGTCAGGCAGGCCACCATCAGGCAGACCGCCATCGGGCAGACCACCGCCGAACGGGTCGGGCCCCCCGCCGGGATTGTCCCCGCCGGGCTTGATGACCCCGTCGCTGTCCTTGTCGGCCTTGGTGTAGTTCTCCTCCAGGGACGCCAGGGCGCTCTCGTAGTCGGCCAGCACGCTCCTCGCCGTGTCGAGCGCGCCCGCCGCGCTGTCCTTCGTCTGGTCGTGCGCGTAGTTCAGGCCGATCCCGATGACGCCGAAAGCGGGTGGCTGCACGTGGATGCCGCCGGTGTTCCGGGCGATCCTGCCCATGTTCGGCGCCTCGGCACCGAGATCCTGGCCGACCTTCTCGATCGCGCCGTGTTCCCACTTGATCTCGACGTTGCCGAGACCTCCGGGCATACCGGTGGGAAAGTTGCCCCCTGTGTCCATGGTCGCCCTTTCTGGCGGTAGATACGGAGCAGATCAGGCGATCGTGGACTGTGTGGTGCCCTCGGGGCCGCCCCACACGTCGTCGTCCTCGGCGAGCCAGGTCGAACTCTCCCTGTCGTTCTCCTGGTCGCGTCCGCCCGCACCGCCGCCCATCATGGGCATCATGGGGAAGCCCATACCGCCCGCTCCCGTACGCCCCGCGCCCGCGGCGGCCGCCCCGCCGTTGCCCGCGCTCCCGCCGCCGGGGACGCCTGTGCCCGTGCCCGTTCCGGGACCTCCGGTCGTCGTCTGGGTGCCGCCGGGCGTGGTGTTACCGGTCGAGGGGTCGTAGCCGGCCAGGTCGGTGCCGCCCGGGTTCGGCGTGGTGGCGGTGGGGACGCCGGAGGCGGCGACGGAGCCGGGGTCATGAGGGCCTCCGGGCGGGTTGACGCCGCCGGGCGTGCCGGACGGGCTCGACGGGACGTTGCCCACCGAGGTGTCGCTGCCGGGCGGGTCACCCACCCCTGGACGGCCGCCGCCGGGGTAGTCGCCGCCCGGGTAGGCGCCGTCGTGCGGCCCCGCCACGGCCGGAACGCCCTTGACCGAGCCGGGGCCGAACGAGTCGGGGTCGTAACCTCCGACGCTCCTGTGGTCGCCCCAGGGCGGGCCGCCGGTCTGGAGCGGATCGCGCCGGAAGTCCGGCATCTCAGGATTGACGACGATGGGCAGCGCCTGCTGCACCTCGCTGGGCAGTTGCTCGTAGTGCCCGACGATGCGCTCGTTGACGGCCTTCATGTGGTCGGCCGCCCGCTCGTCACCGCGATGCGGGCCGTTGAACGGGTTGAGCGCGGCGGCGTAGTCGATGTCCCGGTCGGAACGTGAGTCGCGATAGGCCGACTCGACGACGTTCGCCTGGGCCCACTGCAGTGTCTCGCCGTATCCCTTCAGCGACCTTCCCATGGCGCCGAGCTTCGTCGCCAGCTCGCGGGCGCTGGCCGCCAGGCCCTGCAACTGCAACTGGGTCTGGTAAGCCGACGGGCCCTTGTAGTACTCCGCCAGGTCGGCCGCCTTCGTCTTCAGGTCCGTGGCGAAGCTGTTGAGCAAGGGTTCGGCCGCCTCGTAGTAGAGCCCGGCCAGCTTCACGGACCCGGGGTCCGTCTCGTCGATGTGCCTTTTGACCTCGTCGATCGTGCTGTCCATCAAGCCGGTGCTGGCGATGGTGCTCTTCATCCACGAGGCGTCCGGCGTCGAGGTGTCCAGCCTCGCGTCGTTGAGGTGGAGCTGGGTGGTGGTCGTCTCGGGCTCGGGCATGGTCGCGTCTCCCTATCAGACGTCGCGCGTCGTCGCGGCTTCTTCGGACGCCTGCTCGGCGCCCTCCGACGTCCTGGCTATCTCGGGCAGCCCTTCGTCGAACGCCTCCTCCGCGCTGGCGACCAGCTGAGCGTAGAGCCCGCCACTGCCCGTGCCCGGCTCCCCGACGAGGATGCTGTAGGCCTGCTGCGCCGAGAACCCGTACTGCATGGCCGCGGGCCACTGTCCCGTCTGGTGCTCGTTCAGCGCGCAGTAGCGCTGGAGGTCGGCCAGGGAGCCGGCGCCCGTCGGCAGCTCGGGTTCGGGAGGCGTACTGCCCACCTCTCTCGCGAACTCCGTCACCGGGAAGCCGGAAAAATCCTTGATCTTCTTGAGCAGCTCGTTCATTTCCCCGGCGATGCGCCGCACCTCGGTACGGTCGACGAAGGGATCTTCCGTCTCGTCCTTGTCCGACGCACCGGGCCAGTCCGGATCGCGTTCGAGTGCCATCCCGCCTCCTTCAGGCGCCGATCACCGGCGACGTCGAACGCTCCCCCGGATGCCACATGTCGCGGTCCTCCGTCAGGTAGGTCGAGCGCTCCTGGTCCTGCGACTGCTCGCCGCCCGCCGCGCCGCCGCCCATCGGGATGAACGGCATGCCCATGCCGCCGATCGCCGGGCGCGCCGACACGGATCCGACGGCGGCCGCCTGGGTGTACGAGCCGCCACCGCCGATCACTGCCGGTGTGCCGGGGGGCTGCGCGCCGACGGGCTGCTGGGTCACCGGCAGCTGAGTGGTGGGCGGATGCTGCACCGGGGCGTTGGCCGACTCCGTGCTGCCGGGGTCCCTCGTGTCGCCCGGCGTGTCGGTGGTGTTGTTGTCGATCACGGCGGGCGCGGTGCCGTCGCCGGGGTTCTGCTCCGTCGGCGACTGGCCGTTCTGGTCGCCGGTGGAGCCGCTCCGGTCGCCGGGCGAGGCAGGGGACTCCGCCGCCGGGTCGTCGCCCGTGCCGTCGTTCCCGCCGTCGTTCCCGCCGCTGTCCCGGCCGCCGTCCGAACCGCTGTCGGAGCCGGCGTTGTTCCCCGAGGTACCGGTGCCGGCGTGTGAGCCGGTGCCACCGTACGGGCCGGAGCCGTTGGAGGCGCCCGGGTCCGAGCCGCCACCGTTCCAGTAGTCGCCCTGCCGGTAGGGCGACCGGGTGTCGAGCGGCATGCGCCGGGTGGTGTCGGGCGCTCCGGCCGGGGAGACCTCCGGCAGGTCAACGCTCACGGTCTCCGGGACCTTGTTCTCGTACAGGCTGATGATGCGGCGGTTGAGCTTCTCCAGCGCCAGCCGGGCCGGGCCGTCGTCGCCCTGGTCACCGGTGGCGTCCTTGCGCGCCTCCTCGATGGCCTGCGGCAGGTAGTCGCGCCCGTAGAGGGTGAGCGCGTCGGACATGTCCTGCATGGCCGTCGCCAGCCGGCTGCCACTGGCCTGGAGCTTGCGCAGGGCCTCCTGCGTCTTCGCGGCGCTGCCCGCCCTCCACGCGCCGTTGAGCGCGGTGCCGACCTCGGGGAGCGCGTCGGCCAGCGACCTGATGTTCTCGGCCACCTTGGCGTACGTCATGCCTCTGTCGTGGACCTCCACGGGCGAGGTGTCCTCCAGCCAGGCCAGGATCTGCTCGCGTTTCGCGGCGATGCAGACCTCCGTCGGCCTGACGGACGAATCGCGGACGGTGACGCTCCGCTCTGCCACTCAGCTCACTCTCCAGCGTCAGCCTGCGGTGGGTTGGTTCTTTCGTAGACGTCGGCGCTCTCCCTGATCGCCTGGACGACCTCCTGGCAGCACTCGACGTACGCCTCGTAGAGCTGGGCGAGCCCGTGCCCGTTTCCCATCCAGTACGGGCCGTAGGTGCTCCTGTCAGGGATGATGCTGCTCACGCTCGCCGCGAACGCGCTGGCCGCGGGCCACTTGCCGATGTGGCTCTCGTCGAGCGAGAAATACCTGGTGAGAGACTCGACAGAGCCCGTCACGCCCTCCCTCGTGCCGCCCGCGCCCTGCGTGGGGGCCAGGGCGACCTCGAGGTCGTCGGCGACGGCCCGCATCTTGCCCACGTTGTAGTAGAGCTCGTCGTCAGTGTCGTCGAGCCCCGGCCATGACTCGCCCATGTGCCCCCTTCACACGATCCGGCCACCGCGTACGGTGGCCGGGCAACGAACGCCGTCCCAGGTTTCAGCCGTCGTACCAGATGGCCTTGTTACGGGCCTCCGCGGCCCGGTAGTTCTCGTTGGCGATCTGGACGGCACGCTGCAGCTCGTTCAGCTGGAGCCGCATCTGTGCCTCAGCCTGATTCCACTTCTGCTCGTGCTGCCTGAAGAACTCCTCGGCGCCACCTTCCCAGTGCCCGGCCAGCTCGGTCCTCAGCTTGGCCAGGAGGTCGTCGGTGGCTTTCTCGAAGGAACCAAGGATCTTGACGAAGTCCTGCTGGGCCAGATCCATCTGCCCGAAGTTGACTTTGGTGAAGTCGAGCTCGGCGCTCATCCTCAACCCCCTACTTGACGTCGACGTTGATCAGGTTTTCGACGCGGCCGACACCGGCCTGCACGTCCTGGTCGGTGGCGCTGTAGACGACCGAGTTGACGCCCATCTTGTCGGCGATGCCCTCGAGGTCGGTCCGCACTGCCCGCATGGACGCGTCCCAGTTGTTCATGGCGATCCTGAACTTGGCCGCCGCCGGTCCCAGCCAGCCGGTGTTGAGCAGACCGGTGGCGGTCGTTTCCGTGGCTACGCGCAGACCCTCGATGTACTGTGCCGTGTCGACGACGTGGGCGGACGCCTTCGAGATCTGGCCAGGGCTCGCGCCGTAAAAGTCAACCACTGACACCTCCAGGTATTTCGGCTTTAGCACCCATACAAGCACCAAACACCACTGTGTTCACAGATGTCCCAATAAGAACATGTAACAGATTCGCAACACTCGCGGTCAAGCTAGAGGTCCAGCTCCCGGCGGATGCGGGACAGCTCCCCCATGACGTTGTCGAAGGTGCGATCGAAGCCGGCCTCCGCGCGCCTGGCCTCCTTCAGCATCGCGACCGGGTTCTCGAGCATGCGCATCGGGTCGACCTGATCGCCGTAGAGCTCGGCCATGAACTCGTTGGTCTGGCGTTGCAGATCCTCGATGGCCTCCTGCAGGGTCGCCGTGATCCGCTCCGACAACTCGTCCGCGCCCAGACGCATCGCCTTCGGGCGGATGGTGAGCTTGCGCATGCCCTCGTGCGCGTACTCGACGACCACCAGGCCGTCGACATCCTCGCCCCGGCCGACCAGCCGGCTCATCGACTTCTGGACCTGTTCCGACTTGCCGGTCTGCTCCTCCAGGGCGTGCAGGAGCTTGTCGATGTCGATGTTGCCGAAGTCGCCGAAATCCGTCACAAGCGTCATCCTGCCGCATAGGCACCATTTGCGGTATGCGGATCCGCACAAACCGTGCGCCAGGCCTCAGCCCGCCAGGCCGCGTACCCACGCATAGACGTCGAGGACGCCGAGCGCCAGCGGCACCAGCGACACGATGAACAGCCAGTCCACGATGTCGCCCGCGCGGCCCCAGAAGGGCGAGAGCCGCCCGTTGGGCAACCACACGCCCATGCCGACCACGATCATCGCGGTCCACAGCAGCGCGAGCGCCATGGCCACCGCGGCCACCCCGCCGATGACCACGCCGACCTCGACCGCCACGGCGGCGAGCCCGGCGAAACCCGTGAGCATCAGCCAGAGGCGCTGGCCGACGCCCTGGAACACCCGCGCCCGCAGGAGCTGCGTCAGCGCCAGGCACACGGACATGGCCACGGCGATCCAGCGGCCCTCCGTGACCAGCAGCGCGTGCGCGCCCGCCCCCACCAGCGTGATCCCCACGATCATGCCGGTCGCGTAACGCCGCGCCGCACCCGTGCGCTCCAGCACGGAGGCGCTGTCGAGGTCCTGCCTGTCGCTGCGCAACTCCTCGGCGTTGGTGGGCATCGCCGGCAGCGGCACCCGGGCGATCCTGAAGGAGAGCACGGGGATCAAGGGGCTGAACGCCATCACCACGGCCGCGCAGGCCGCGGCGACCCCGGCGGCGGGCGCGCCCGTCACCATCACCACGGCCGAGCCCACGGCGCCCACCATGGAGGCGATGGCCGTACCGAGGAAGCCGGCCGCGCCGTCGGCGATGGCGGTGCCGGCGATCGTGGCGACCAGCGCGGTGCAGGCGAGCGCCCCGAGCAACTGGGGCGAACCGATCGCCGGGAGCCCTCCGCCCGCCGACGGGGCGAGCAGCCCGGCCAGGAACGCGTACGGTAGCGCGGCGTACCCCACCAGCGCGCCGGCCCCGGAGTCGCCGACCGCCCTCGACACGGCCACCCCCACCCCGACGAGCAGCAGCGCCAGCGCGCCCGCCACGATGGCGGTGAGCAGCGGGGTCAGGCCGCCGAACGCCAGCACCGCCGCCCCGGCGGCGAGCAGCCCGCAGGCGACGCCCCCGCCCAGCATGCGCGTGTGGGCGCCGTCCCACTTGCCCTTGCCCTCGCGCACGCCGGTGGCCACCACGTCGGCGACGTCGTCGAAGCGCGCGGGCGGCAACGCCACCTCGCGCGGTCGCAGGTAGAGGATCTCTCCGTCGAGCACGCCCAGCTGGCCGAGGCTCCGCCCGAGGTCGAAGGGCGCGGCCCCCAGTCGCTGCAGCGTCCAGCCCGGCCCGGCGGCGGCCTCGCCGCCCAGTTCTCCCATGGCGCGCAGCAGTCCGGGAAGGACGTGCGGCAGCGGGATGTCGGCGGGCAGCGCCAGATCGGCCCGCTTGCGCGGCCCGACCACGGTGACGTGGCACAACGGAGGGAGCGGAGCGGGCATCTGATGCAGACCGCCCTGTTGTGCGAACGGGATTTCCGCCAGAGATGTCACACGACCAACATATCCAGCGTAAGTTACCTCCGACCCCAACTCGGACGTTTGTCGCATCTGGTAAGAAGAGACATCCGGAGGAACCAGAAGGGCCTGTCACAAGGGTGAGCATCGTCGTTGTCCGGCGCCCGGAGCGCCGCCCGAGCCCGAAGCCTCCGCGTGGTGAGATCCTCCTGGAACCGCCGCCGGAGATCCCCGAGGTCCAGTCGCAAGGCATGATGGCCGTGCTGACCTGGCTGCCGATGGTGGCCGGCGCCGCGGCCATGGGCCTGATGTTCACCGCCGGCGGCACCCGTGCCAACCCCATCATGTACGTCGCCAGCGGCCTGTTCGCCTTCTCCATGGTCGGCATGACCCTCGGGCAGATCGGCCGCCAGGCGGGCGAGCGCAAGAACCGCCTCAACGGCGCCCGCCGCGACTACTTCCGCTACCTCGCCCAGATCCGCAAGAAGGTGCGCAGGGCCGCCGTCCAGCAGCGCGAGGCCCTCGAATGGAGCGGACCGGCCCCCGACACGCTCTGGTGGACCGCCATGGGGCCCCGGCTGTGGGAGCGCCGCCCCCGCGACGACGACTTCAGCACCGTACGCCTGGGCACCGGCATCCAGAAGCTGGCCGTCCAGCTCATCCCACCGGACTCCAAACCGGTCGAGGACCTGGACGCGCTCACCGCCGGTGCGCTGCGCAGGTTCATTCGCACGCACTCGACGGTCTCGCAGCTGCCCGTGGCCGTGGCGCTGCACTCGTTCGCCAGGATCAAGCTCGATGGCGACCCGGCGCTGGTCCGCGACCTGGTCAGGGCGATGGTGGCGCAGATGGTGGTGTTCCACTCACCGGACGACATGCGGATCATGGTGTGCGCGAACAGTCAGTGGATGAGCCACTGGGAGTGGGTCAAGTGGCTGCCGCACGCGCTGCACCCCGACGAGACCGACGGCGCCGGCCAGGTCAGGCTCATGGCCGAGAACCTGGCCCAGCTCGACCAGCTGGTGGGCGAGGAGCTCAAGGAGCGGGCCAGGTTCCGGCCCGGTGCCCCGTCCGACGCGCTGCCGTACCACGTGCTCATCCTGGACGGCGGGCACGTGCCGCAGGACTCGCAGCTCGGCGCGGACGCCATCGACGGCGTCACCGTCATCGACCTGTCGGACTCGGCAGGCGTGGTCGAGGAGCGCAGCACGCTGCGGCTGCGCATCAACCACGAGGGCTTCCACATGGTCAAGATCGACCATGCGGGCAAGGAGAGCACCAACCGGCTCGGCGACCCCGACGCGCTCGACTACCTCAGGGCCGAAGGGCTGGCCCGCCAGCTCGCCCCGCTGCGGGCCTCCACGGCCACCGGCAGCGAGGCGCAGGACGTGCTGGCCACCAACACGACGCTGACCGACCTGCTCGGCGTCGGCGACCCCACCCTGCTCGACCCCGCGCACAGCTGGCGGCCGCGCGCGGGCCGCAACCGGCTGCGCGTCCCCATCGGGCTCGGCGCCGACGGGCGGCTGGTCGAGCTGGACATCAAGGAGTCGGCCCAGGGCGGCATGGGCCCGCACGGCCTGGTCATCGGCGCGACCGGCTCCGGCAAGTCGGAGCTGCTGCGCACGCTGGTGCTCGGCCTGGCCGTCACGCACTCCTCGGAGATCCTCAACTTCGTGCTCGTCGACTTCAAGGGCGGCGCGACCTTCCTCGGCCTCGACAGCCTCGCGCACGTCTCCGCGGTCATCACCAACCTGGAGGACGAGCTGCCGCTGGTGGACCGCATGCACGACGCGCTCCACGGCGAGATGGTACGCAGGCAGGAACTGCTGCGCGCGGCCGGCAACTACGCCTCCCTGCGCGACTACGAACGCGCCCGCGAACAGGGCGCCAACCTGCAGCCGATGCCCACGCTGTTCGTGGTCCTCGACGAGTTCAGCGAACTGCTGTCGGCCAAGCCCGAGTTCATCGACCTGTTCGTGATGATCGGCCGCCTGGGCCGGTCGCTGGGCGTGCACCTGCTGCTGGCCTCGCAGCGCCTGGAGGAGGGGCGGCTGCGCGGGCTCGACACGCACCTGTCGTACCGGATCGGCCTGCGGACGTTCTCCGCCATGGAGAGCCGCGTGGTGCTGGGCGTCGCCGACGCCTACGAGCTGCCGTCGGCGCCGGGCAACGGCTACCTGAAGTTCGACACGACCGGGATGACGCGGTTCAAGGCCGCGTACGTGTCCGGCGCGTACCAGGCCGACCGCCGGCAGGTGGCCTCGCCCGACGGCACGATCCCCATCAGGGAGGTCGTCGAGTACACCAGCGAGTTCGTCCCCGTCCCCCTCGTCGACGAGCCGGAGGAGGACGAGCCCGCCCCCGAGGAGGACAACTCCTCGCAGGAGACCCTGCTCGACATCGTCGTCGAACGCCTGGCCGGGCACGGGCCCCCCGCCCACCGCATCTGGCTGCCGCCGCTCGGGGAGCCGCCCACGCTGGCGCAGCTGCTGCCGCCGCTGTCGATCAGTCCCGAGCTGGGGCTGACGACGCCCGGCTGGCCGGGCCGTGGCCGGTTGCAGGCCGTGGTGGGGGTCATCGACCGGCCGTTCGAGCAGCGGCGGGACCCGTACTGGCTGGATCTGTCCGGCGCGGCGGGACACGTGGGCCTGGCCGGCGGGCCGCAGAGCGGCAAGAGCACGGCGCTGCGCACGCTGATCGCCAGCATGGCCCTCACCCACACGCCCGCCGAGGTGCAGTTCTACTGCCTCGACTTCGGCGGCGGCGCGCTGGCCTCGCTGGAAGGGCTGCCGCACGTCGGCGGCGTGGCCAGCAGGCTCGACGGCGAGCGGGTGCGCCGTACGGTGGCCGAGATCGCGTTGGTGCTGCAGCAGCGGGAGCGGGAGTTCACCGCGAAGGGCATCGACTCGATGGCGACCTACCGCAGGCGGCTGGCCGAGGGTTCCGTGCAGCCCGACGGCTGGGGCGACATCTTTCTCGTGGTGGACGGCTGGCTGACGATCAGGCAGGACTTCGAGGCGCTCGAACCCGTGATCACCGACCTGGCGGCGCGCGGGCTCGGCTACGGCATCCACGTGATCGCCGGGACCAACAAGTGGTCGGAGTTCCGGCCCGGCATCCGCGACCTGTTCGGCACCCGGATCGAGCTGAAGCTGGGCGACGCGTACGAGTCCGAGATCAACAGGAAGAAGTCGCTGGCCGTTCCCGAGGGCGTGCCGGGACGCGGGCTGACCAAGGACGGGCTGCACTTCCTCGGCGCGCTGCCGCGGATCGACGGCGTGCAGGACGCCGAGGACCTCGCCACCGGGGTGGAGGGCCTGGTGCGCGCGGTCAGGGAATCCTGGCACGGCCGGCCCGCGAAGCGGGTCAGGCTGCTGCCCTCGATGTTGCCCGCCTCGTCGCTGCCCGGGGTCGAGGAGACCGGCAAGAACCGCATCGCCATCGGCGTGGACGAGGCCACCCTCTCCCCCGTGCTGCTCGACTTCGACTCGGACCCGCACTTCGCCGTCGTGGGTGACACCGAGAGCGGCAAGTCGAACCTGCTGAAGGTGATCGCCGAGAACGTCGTGGCCAGGAACACCCCGAGCGAGGCCATGCTGATCGTCATCGACTACCGGCGCTCGCTGCTCGACACCGCCGTCAGCGAGAACCGCATCGGCTACGCCGCATCGGCCTCGGCCGCGAAGGAGCTGATCGACGACGCCCGCAACGCGCTGCTCAAGCGGCTGCCGCCGGCGAACCTGACGCCCGAGCAGCTGCGGGCGCGCGACTGGTGGAAGGGCTCCGACCTCTACATCGTGGTCGACGACTACGAGCTGGTGGCCACGTCGAGCAACCCGCTGGCGCCGCTGGCCGAGCTGCTGCCGCAGGCCCGCGACATCGGCCTGCACCTGATCCTCTCGCGGGCGATGGGCGGCCTCGGCCGGGCCATGTTCGACCCCATCATCCAGCGGATCAAGGACCTGGCCGGGCCCGCTGTGGTGCTTTCCGGCAGCAAGGACGAGGGTTTCCTGTTCGGCAACGTGCGGGCGCAGCCGCAGCCGCCCGGACGTGGCTTCTACGTGGACAGACGGCTGGGCGCGCGGCTGACGCAGACGGCGATCTGGCCACCGGCGGAGGACTGACATGGCAGGACTGGACATCCATTTCGACGCGCTCGACGACTGCCGCACGTCGGCGAGGACGGTCGCCGGCAAGTTCCTCGATCTGGCCGAGGGCTACCCCCACGAGCGGCCCGATTCGACGATCTTCGGCCGGCTGGGCGACTCGTCGGCGCTGGCGGACGCCGTGCGCGACGTGGAGCTGGCGGCCGACAGCGAGTTCGGCAAGGCCAAAAGCTTGGTGAGCGGCGTCGAACGAGCGCTCGACCTGGTGCAGGACAACGTACGGAGAGCGAACAACCCCGGATGAGTGCCCCCGAAGGAATCCGCAACCTGCCCAACGGTAACCAGCTGGCGAACATGGCCGACAAGGTGAGCGGCGACCCGGAGTCCATCCGCGGCATCGCCCGGCGCTGGCGCTCGGCCGCCGGCAAGGTGCTCGGTAACACGGGCTCGCTCGGGGCCGCCGTGGCCACGGTCGACCTGGCCTGGGAGGGCGGCTCGGCGGACGCGTTCGTGACGTACATGCGCGACTACGGCAAGGCGGGGCAGGACCTGAACGACGCGCTGATCGACTGCGCGTCGTCGCTGGACAGCGCCGCCAACGCGCTGGAGTCGTCCAAGCGCAGGGTGAACGGCATCTGCGACCGGCTGCTGACGCGCGCGAACACGTACCGGGACAACCACCCGGACGCCGAGCAGGCGGACCTCGACCGGGAGATCGGATCCATGGTCACCGAGGCGATCGAGGACGCGCGCACGCCGGTGCGCGAGGCCAAGGACGCGGTCACCGAGGCGAAGGACGACATCGCCAGGTACCTGAGCGAACGCACCAACACGTTCGCGAAGATTCATCCGGCCGGGGAGCAGGAGTTCACGCCCGGGCCGGGGCACAAGCTCGACTGGCAGCGCACCGAGAGCTACACCTCGCAGAGCGCCACCGGCGGGACCGGCGGCAGCCCCATGACGCCCGGCGGGTACGGCCCCAGCGGCCTGCCTCCCGCGGGCGGCGGCCCCGCGCCGACGGGGCGGGTCAAGGAATGGATCGAGCAGGCCATCGCGATCCTGCGCGAGCACGGCTATCCGGTCGACAAGATGAACCCCAACGACATCTGGATGATCATCCAGCACGAGTCGGGCGGCAACCCGAACGCGATCAACCTGTGGGACTCCAACGCCGCCGCCGGCATCCCGTCGAAGGGCCTGATGCAGACCATCGACCCGACCTTCGACGCCCACTCTCTGCCCGGGCACAAGGACATCTACAACCCGGTGGACAACATCATCGCGGGCGTGCGCTACGCGATCGACCGTTACGGCTCGGTGTCCGCGGTGCCCGGCGTCGTCGGGGAGAAGACCGGCGCGGGTTACCGCGGCTACTGAGCTCCGGCCGCCCGCACGTGCGGGCGGCCGGGTGATCGCCCGCTAGCCGCAGTTGGCCCAGTCGGCGCTGGTGCTGCCCTGGGAGGTGCTGCCGGAGTAGCGCACGCACTTGCCCTTGGCGGAGAGCTTGACCGGGCCCGCGTAGTACTCGAAGTTGCCCGAGTCGGTCTTGCTGCTACCGCCCTTGACCTCGAGCGTGGCGGTGACCTTCGTGGCCTTGCCGACGTCGGCGCCGGACTTGAGGGTGACCACGCAGTTCTGCCCGGCGCTGTTGCTCCACAGCTGGTACGTCGTGCCGCCCTCGAACGAGCTGCTGCGCTGCACCACGTACCCGCTGCCGCACACCTGGGTGGCGCTGTAGGGGTTCTTCTTCGGCGCCGGCTTGGCACTCGACTTCGTGGGCTTCGGCTTCTCCGGAGCCTTCGTCGTCTTGGTCGGCTCCGGTTCCGGCGTGGGATCGGCCGGGGGCTCCTGGGTCGGTGTCTTGCTGGGGGTCGCCGTCTTACTCGGGGTCTGCGACTTGCTGGGTGTCGGCGACTTGCTGGGAGTCGGCCGGACGGTCTTGGTCACCGTCGCCCTCGGCTTCGGCGTCTTACTGGTCGTGGCGGTCGTCGGTGCGGCGGTCGTCGTGACCGTGGGTACGGGCACCGGCTGGCTGGTGGCCTGCGGCGGCGTCGGCACGCTCGTGAGCACCGGGACCTCCGTCGGCGCCGCCGTCGTGGCGTCGGTCGGGAGGGTCATCGGGCCCACGCCGTTCTCGTCCGGGCTCGGCGTGGAGGTGGCCCAGGGCGCGGTCACCTCGGCCCGCGGCTGGGTGGGCACGACCGACGCGGACCCCGCGGAGGAGGAGACCTCGCCCGGCGCCGGCTCGTCGCTCGCCGCGGCGATCGGCGAGAACGACACGTTGGCGGAGTACTGGCTCGCGCCCCACAGGCCGAGGCCCGACAGCAGCACGACGGCGGTCACGCTGGCCACCAGACCGACGGGGAACGGCTTGCGCTGCTGGTCGCCGCCCTGACGGGGCACGGTGGGCGGCTGCCAGTTCTGCTGCTGGTCCTGCGCCGGAGGCTGCTGGCCGGGGGGCGGGCCCCAGACGGACGGCGCGGGCGGCGGCACGTGACCCTGCGGACCGTGCTGCACCTGGCCCTGCTGCACCGGACCGTGCACCTGGCCCTGCTGCACCGGACCGTGCACCTGGCCGGGCTGCACCGGACCGTGCTGCATCTGACCGGGCTCCGCAGGGCCGGGGCCCATCTGGCCGGGCTGCGCGGGACCCTGCGGCCCCTGGTTCGGGCCCATCGGGCCCTGCTGCATCCCGCCGGGCGGCACGGGTCCGTGCTGGACGGGGCCCAGGTTGATCGGCGGCATCGGACCGCCCATGGGCTTGCGTACGCCCTCGATCGACAGCTGGATGGGCTGGATCGCGAGCGGCTCCTGAGCCGGCGGGCCGGCGGCGGGCGCGGGCGGAGGCACCGGGACACCCTCGATCGGCGACGCGGGCATCGGCGCGTTGGCGTCCCCGAGCAGGCGCAGCATGGCGGTGGACGTGGTCGGCCTGGCCCCTGGGTCCTTGGCCAGCGCGGCGAGCACCACCTGCCGCAGCGGCTCGGGCAGGTCGCCGACCTCGGGGGCGCCGTTCAGCACGGCCTGGGCTTCGTGACCGAACGGCGCGGCGCCGGTCGCGGCGAACACCACGGTCGAGGCCCAGGAGAACACGTCGGCGTACGGGCCGTACTGCAGCCCGTTGATCTGCTCGGGCGCGCGGTAGCCGATCTCGCCCGCGGGGTCGCCGATCTCGATGTCGGTGACGCGCAGCGCCTCGCCGGTGAGGATCACGTTGGACGGGGTGAGGCCGCGGTGCGCGAACCCGGCGAGGTGGACGGCGGTCAGCGCGGTCAGCATGCCCACCGCGACCCGCTCCAGCGCGTCACCGGTCAGCGGGCCGTCCTCGGCGACGGTCTCGGCCAGCGAGCGGCCCTCGACGTGTGCCCGGACGACGTACAGCCGGCCTTCGTGGACGCCCGCGTCGATCGTGCGGGCGATGTTCGAGTTGGACACTTGCGCGACGCGCTGGAGCCTGGCGACGAAGTCGGGATCGGCCGCCGGGCCGACGCTCAGCGTCTTGACCGCCACGTGGTCGGAGTCGTCCGACTTCCTTCCCAGGTGGACGACGCCGCGGGGGCCCGCGCCGACCTGCCCCACGATCTCGTGGGAGCCGATGTGCTCAGGCTGAGGCGAGTCCTTCTCCGCCATGACCGTCCTTCCGGGAATACGTCATGAACCAGGGACATTTAACCAAATACGCACCATACGCATCAGGAGTTTCGGTCACACCCTGACAACGGCGGTCAATCCACTCCGGTTCGCGACCCCGCCCGCCAGCCGCGCCGGCGTCCCATGGGCACGAGCACGTACAAGGCGACCACCACGCCCGACAACGCCAGGCCACCCGCGCCCACGGCCGTCGCGATCTCCATGGCCTGCTGGTCGGGCGGCACGGCCTTGCTCACCACCGAGGCCGGCAACGGCGACGGCACCGGCGGCGCGACCGCCACCTCCTCCGACGGCAGCACCATGGTCACCGCCAGCAGCGGGTTGACCATGCCGACGCCGGTGCCCTTGCCCGCGGCGCCGTCCGCGGTCAGCATGACGCGCCGCCGTACGCGGAGCTGGTCGAGGTGCGGGTGACGGGCGCGGACGAGCGCCGCGACCCCCGTCACGTACGGCGCCGCGTAGCTCGTGCCGTCCAGCTTGCTCTGGTAACCGCCGCCCGTCCACGTCGAGCTGACGTCCTGGCCGGGGCCGAGCACGTCGACCGCGTTGGGGTTGGAGAACTGCGACCGCCCGCCGTCCGGCGTGGCCGAGCCCACCGCCAGCACACCGTCGTAGGCGGCCGGATAGGAGGGAGCGGGCGTGCCGTCGTCCTTCTTGGTGTTGCCCGCGGCGGCGACGATCACGACGTCCTTGCCGAGCGCGTAGTCGACGGCCGCCTTCAGCTCGGGCGCGTCCTGCGTCTCGATGGAGATGTTGATGACGTCGGCGTTCTCGTCGGCGGCCGTCGTGATGGCCTTGACCAGCGTGGCGAGTTCACCGTTCGTCTCGTCGGACTGCTTGAACGACAGCAGCCGCACGCCGGGCGCCACGCCGTAGAAGGGGACGTCGGGCCGGGGCTGGCCAGCGATGATGCCCGCGACCGCCGTACCGTGGCCGACGCAGTCGCGGTGGTCGGCCTTGGCACTGGTCAGGTCGGCCTTGCCCGCCAGGCGGATCTGCGGGTGGCGCTCGTCGACGCCGCTGTCGATGACGGCCACGGTGACGCCCTGGCCCATCGTCAGCGGCCACACCCGTTTGACGTCGAGGCGCCGCTGGGCCCAGCTCTCCGCGATGGCGGGGCTGGCCTTCGGCGGGGCGCACTTCTTCGGCGCCTGGGCGAGCGCCGGCACCGCCGACAGGTGCAGGGCGAGCACGCTCGCCACCAGGGCGCGACCAATCATGGGCAAAAAGCGTAGCCTGCCCGTTTCAGGGGGTCTGCGGACCGGCGTCGCGGTGCACGAATTTTATTCAGGGGCCGGGCCCCCGATCACCTCAAGGGTCCCCAGAATTCCGGCGGCTCGATGGAAGAAGCCCCGGCATCCTCGCCAGGGCCCCAACCCATGATCATTTCGTGGCGGATTCGATGTTCTGGCGGTAGGTGCCGATGACCCGCGAAGCCTCCTGAAGCTCCTCGGTCATGCGCTGGAAAGCGGTGCGGTAGTTCTGCCATGCCTGCTGGAAGCGCTGCGCGCCCGGTCCCGTCCACGCCGTGCCGACTTTGGCGGCCTCGCGGTCGAGCGCGGTCATCGTGGTGCGGACCGCCTCGGACTGCTGGGTGAACTGAGTGGACATCTGCTGCATTTCCGCGGGGTCGCCGCCGAGCATGCTCTGGCTCATGCATACCTCCTGGGGGAACCTGTGAAAGCGCCCTCAGGCTAAGGTCGGCCACTGCCCGTCGCCCCTGTTATGCCGAGCGGCTATGGTCTAGCGCAGGATCGTTCGTCTTCAATCGTTGTCTCGATCGTTCGTCTTCGATCGTTCGTCTTCATCGGGAGCTGAGACTCCATGCGCGAGGTTGTGGTCACCGGCGGCGGCACCGGCATCGGACACGCCATAGCGGCGGCGTTCGTCTCGCTCGGCGACCGCGTCACGATCACCGGGCGCCGCGAGAGCGTGCTGAAGGAGGCCGCCCAGCGCCTCGGCGCCTCCTGCGTGCCCTTCGACGCCGCCGACCCCGCCGCCGTCGACGACGCGCTCGCCGACCTGCCTGAGCGGATCGACGTGCTGGTCAACAACGCCGGCGGCAACACCAACCTCGACAGGGGCCGGCCCGGCGAGCTGACGGAGGTGGCGCAGGCCTGGTGGGCCAACCTCAACGCCAACCTCATGTCCGCCGTGCTGGTCACGACCGCGCTCGCGCCGCGCATCGCCAAGGACGGCCGGGTCGTCTCGATCGGCTCCATCGCCGCGCGCGGCACGGGCTCCGGCTCGTACGGCGCCGCCAAGGCCGCCCTGGAGTCCTGGACCGCCGACCTGGCCGCGGAACTCGGCCCCAGAGGCATCACCGCGAACGTCGTCTCGCCGGGCCTCGTCGTGGACACCGAGTTCTTCCGGGGCCGGCTCACCGAAGACGGCATCAGGGCCCGCGTGGAGAACACGCGTAACGGCCGCCCTGGCAATCCCGCCGATGTGGCGGATACCGTTCTTTTCCTGGCTTCAGCGGGTGCCAGGCACGTGACAGGGCAAGTGGTTCACGTGAACGGCGGCGCATACCTGGGCCGCTGATCCGCAACTCGGGCAGCAGGAAGGACTAACGTCGGTGCGGAAGGTTCTGATCACCAACCGCGGCGAGATCGCCGTACGCGTGGCCCGTGCGTGCAAGGACGCCGGGATCGGCAGCGTGGCGGTCTACGCCGACCAGGACCTCGACGCCCTGCACGTCAGGGTGGCGGACGAGGCCTACGCGCTGGGCGGGCAGTCGCCGGCGGAGACCTACCTCGACGTCGCCAAGCTCCTCGACGTCGCGCGGCGCTCAGGGGCCGACGCCGTGCACCCCGGCTACGGCTTCCTGGCCGAGAACGCCGGCTTCGCACAGGCCGTCATCGACGCGGGACTGGCCTGGATCGGCCCGCCGCCGGCCGCCATCGCCGCGCTCGGTGACAAGGTGCAGGCCAGGCACATCGCCCAGAAGGTCGGCGCGCCCCTCGTCGCGGGCACCAAGGACCCCGTGTCCGGGGCCGACGAGGTGGTGGCGTTCGCCGAGGAGCACGGGCTGCCGATCGCGATCAAGGCCGCGTACGGCGGCGGCGGGCGCGGCATCAAGGTCGCGCGCCGCCTGGAAGAGGTCGCCGAGCTGTACGAGTCGGCGGTGCGCGAGGCGGTCGCCGCGTTCGGCCGCGGCGAGTGCTTCGTCGAGCGCTACCTCGACCGGCCCCGCCACGTCGAGACCCAGTGCCTGGCCGACCACCAAGGCAACGTGGTCGTGGTCAGCACCCGCGACTGCTCGCTCCAGCGCCGCCATCAGAAGCTGGTGGAGGAGGCGCCCGCGCCCTTCCTGTCGCAGGAGCAGATCGACGTCCTCTACTCCAGTTCCAAGGCCATCCTCAAAGAGGCCGGCTACGTCGGGGCCGGCACGTGCGAGTTCCTCGTCGGCCAGGACGGCACGATCTCCTTCCTGGAGGTGAACACGCGCCTGCAGGTCGAGCACCCGGTCACCGAGGAGGTCTCCGGCATCGACCTGGTGCGCGAGATGTTCAGGATCGCCGACGGCGAGCCGCTCGGCTACGACGACCCGGTCCTGCGCGGCCACTCGATCGAGTTCCGGATCAACGCCGAGGACGCCGGGCGCAACTTCCTGCCCGCGCCCGGCACGCTGACCGTCATGCGCACGCCGTCGGGGCCTGGGGTCCGGCTCGACGCGGGCTACGAGGCGGGGATGACGGTGCCGCAGACGTTCGACTCGCTGGTGGCCAAGCTGATCGTGACCGGGCGCACCCGCCAGGAGGCGCTGGAGCGCTCGCGGCGGGCGCTGGCCGAGTTCACCGTCGAGGGCATGCCGACCGTGCTGCCCTTCCACGAGGCCGTCGTACGCGACCCTGCCTTCGTCTCGTCGCCGTTCACCGTGCACACCCGCTGGATCGAGACCGAGTGGGACAACACGATCCCCCCGTACGCGGGCGACATCGCCGCCGGCGAGGCGCCCGAGCGCGAGTCCGTCACCGTCGAGGTCGGCGGCAAGCGCCTCGAAGTGGTGCTGCCCGCGGGCCTCGGCACGGCCGCGGCCACGACCTCCGCGGGAGCGGGCAAGGCGCCCCGGCGCGGCGGCGGGGGCGGCAAGAAGGCGTCGGCCGGCGGAGACGCGCTCGTCAGCCCCATGCAGGGCACCATCGTCAAGGTCGTGGCCGGTGACGGCACCGAGGTCGCCGAGGGCGACACGGTGGTGGTGCTGGAGGCCATGAAGATGGAGCAGCCGCTCACCGCGCACAAGGCGGGGACGATCACCGGGCTCACCGCGGCCGTGGGACAGACGGTCACCGCGGGCGCCTCGATCTGCATGATCAAGGAGTCGTGACGGGCGCCGCCCGGCTCCTTCGGCGTGGAACGACATCAGAGGCTTCCGCCGTTCCACGATCTTCGCCCGCGTTGTGCACTCCCGATCCCCTGGGCGGGTAACGTTCAGATGAGGAACTTTGCCGATCGCCCGTTCGTCCTCATGGGCGAAGGAGGCTTGCTGCCAATGACCTACTCGCTGCGCCGAGCAGGGGCCGCGATCGCGGCTCTGATCGCCGGTCTCATTGTCGTTCTTGCGCTGACCCCTGCCGCCAACGCGGCGGCCGACCCACCTGACGCACAGTCAGTCGTGTCCTATTGGAAGGACAAGCAGGACCCGCTCTTCGTCGAGTCGGGCTCGCCCCTCACCTCTGACCAGCAGAGTGAGATCCGCGACGCGCTGAAGGGCGCCGACACCAAGATCTATGCTGTGGCGGTCCCCGACGGCACGGTCGACGGCTCTTCCATCAAGGCCTACATGACGGAGCTCAACACCGCGCTGACGGCGGCCGGGCGGCCGAGGGCCACCTTCGCGGTGCTCGACGGCATGACGTTGTTCGCCGCCTCCAGCCAGCTGCGCCAGTCGGGCCTGGCGGGCGAGCTGGCCAACCGCGCGGTCAGCAGCAACGAGGGCAACGTGGTCGACGGCATGAAAGACTTCGCCAACCGCGTCGACCTGGCCGCCCAGGGCAAGCGGTCCGCGCTCGACTCCGGCAGCCAGGCCAACCCCGGCGCAGGCGGCACCGCCGCGCTGATCGCCCTGGGCACGCTCGTGGTCGTCGGTGGCGGCGGCTACTTCCTCTACTCCAGCAACCGGAAGAAGAAGAAGGCCATCCAGGACGCGAAGGACCTCGCCGCGGTCAAGCAGACCGTCGACGAGGACGTCACGAAGCTCGGCGAGGAGATCACCACCCTCGACACCGACGTGACGCTGTCCGGCGAAAGCGGTAAGCACATCGACGAGTGGCAGACGGCGCTCGACTCCTACGAGAAGGCCAAGACCCAGCTCGCCGCCGTGGAGCGCGCCGACCAGGTCCGCGAGGTCACCCAGACGCTGGAGGACGGCCGCTACGCGCTGGCCGTGGTGAAGGCCAAGGTCAACAACGACCCCGTGCCCGAGCGGCGCGCCCCCTGCTTCTTCAACCCGCAGCACGGCCCGTCCGCCCGCGACGTGCGCTGGGCCCCGCCCGGCGGCACCGTGCGCGACGTGCCCGCCTGCAAGATGGACGCCGAGGCCGTGGAGCGCGGCTTCGACCCGCAGATGCGCGAGGTCATGGTCGACGGCCAGCGCCGCCCCTACTACGACGCCGGCCCCGCCTACCAGCCCTACGCCTACGGCTACTACGGCGGCTTCGGCGACATCATGACCGGCATGTTCATCGGCACCATGATGGGCAGCATGCTCGGCGGCGGCTTCGGGTTCGGCGGCGGCTTCGGCGGCGACGCCGGTGACGTCGGCGGCGGCTTCGGAGACTTCGGCGGCGGCGACGGCGGCGGCTGGGGCGACTTCGGCGGCGGCGGCGACTTCGGCGGCGGAGACTTCGGCGGCGGCGACTGGTGACGCGCCACCGCTGACTCGTGCAGCAGGAGCAGCGCCCCCTGCGGAGCCCGGCACACGGGCAACCGCAGGGGGCGCTGCCTTTCCCCGGCCACCACCCGCACGTCCCGGGCAGGAGCGCCGCGTCCCCGCAGCCGGCGGGTGCGCGGCCTGCGTGGGCGCTGGATGACGAACGGCGCCGGGTCGGGGCGGCGTGAAGGGCCGGGTCGCCGGGCAGCAGAGGGGCATGCTCATCGTCATGGGCGGCCTGCCGGCGACCGGGAAGACGACGCTGGCCCGCCTCCTGGCCCGCCGTACGGGCGGGGTTCACCTGCGGATCGACACCATCGAGCAGGCGATCGTACGTTCGGGCCTGGCCCGCCCGCCGCTCGGCCCCGTGGGCTACTTCGTCGGCTACGCGCTGGCCGAGGAGCATCTCGGCCAGGGGCTGATCGTGATCGCGGAGTCGGTCAACCCGCTGTCGGCCACCCGTGACGCCTGGCGCGACGTCGGGGTGGCGGCGGGCGTACCGGTCGCCGAGGTGGAGGTGGTCTGCTCCGACCACGCCGAGCACCGCGACCGGGTGACCTCCCGCTCGGTCGACATCTCCGACCTGCGGCTGCCCGAGTGGCAGGAGGTGGTGGAGCGCGAGTACGAGCCGTGGCACCGGGAGCGCATCATCATCGACACGGCGGGCTGCACCCCGGAGGAGTCACTCGCCACCCTGGTGCACCGGATCGCCCAAGCCTTCGCGTAGTGTCACCGTCCCCGTACCCCCGCAGGCCCCGCGCGATGCCACGCCCCTGTACCGTCCCAGGCCCCCGCGCGTAGCGTCGGGCAGGTTTGTCGTTGGTTAGGCTCCGGCCATGAGCGATCATGTGCGGCTGCTCTGCATGCGGCACGCGGAGTCGGAGAACGTCGTCGCCAGGACCGCCGGCGCCCTCCCCGACGCCCGTCTGACCCCGGCGGGACACGAGCAGGCGGCGCGGGCGGCGCGGCGGCTGGCCGGTGAGGGTGTCACGAACGTGTACGCCAGCACCGCGCTCCGCGCCCGGCACACCGCCGAGATCGTCGGGCGGGCGCTCGGCCTCGGCACGGTCGTCACGTTGGAGGGCCTGACCGAGATGCACGCCGGCCGGCTGGAGGGCGCGGCCGGCGCGGCGGCCCGCTTGCTCGTGCTCGAGACGCTGCGTTCGTGGATCGTGGACGGTGACCTGGACGCGGCGGCGGGCGACGGGGAGGACGGGCACGCGGTCACGGCGCGTACCGTCGCCGCTCTCACCTCGATCGCCGCCGCGCATCCCGGGGCGACGGTCGCCGTGGTGGGCCACGTCGCGAGCCTGACGACGGGGCTGAACGCCCTGTGCGGGCTGCGCGGGCGGGTGTGGGGGGCGCCGTTGCCGCACGCGGTGCCGTTCGCCGTGGAGTGGGACGGACGGTCGTGGCGGTGCGAGACATGGCCCGGCTGAATCAGCCCGTGGGGGTCACTGACGGTGCGGCCGTGGGCGAAGGACTCGGAGTGCCGCGTGCAGAATGTGCGATGTGTTCTATCTTGCCGAGGGCCCCCGTGTGGCTCTGCGTTTCATCGGCCTGCAGGACTTCGATGAGCTGGCCGCGCTGCACAAGGAGAGCGCGGACCTGCTCGCCCCCTGGCTGCCCGGCCGGCCGGTCACCGAGTCGTACGCGTCGTACGAGTCCTACGTCGCCCGTTTCGACCAGCCGGGGCACGAGGGCTTTCTGATCTGCCTGCGCGGCACCGGCGCGATCGTCGGCCGGGTCAACATCAACAACATCGTGCGGGGCACCCACCAGTCCGGGGTGATCGGTTATTCCGCCTACGCGTCCACGACCGGCCGCGGGTACATGACGGAGGGGCTGGGCCTGCTCGTCGCGTACGCGTTCGGCGAGATGGAGTTGCACCGGCTGGAGGCGAACATCCAGCCGTCGAACGCGCCGTCCCTGAGGCTGATCAGGCGCCTGGGGTTCGAGCGTGAGGGGTTCTCGCCGAAGTTCCAGTTCATCGACGGGGCCTGGAGGGACCACGAGCGCTGGGCCATCACCGTGGAGATGACCGGCGCCCGCGATCAGGCTTCTCACCTCTGGCTCAGCCCTTGATGGCCCCCACGATGACACCCTTGGTGAAGTGGCGTTGCACCAGCGGGTAGATGATCAGGGCGGGCACCACGGCGATCACCACGATGGCCATCTTGATCGCCAGCGTGGGCGGGGCGTCGCCCGTCACCCCGGCCGTGGCGCTGGGCAGCGGGTTGGAGTCGACGACGTACTGCCGCAGGATCAGCGCGAGCGGCCACTTGCGGGTGTCGTCGATGTAGAGCATGGCGTTGAACCAGGCGTTCCAGTAGCCAACCGCGTAGAACATCGCGATGACGGCGGTGACCGCCTTGGACATGGGCAGGACGATCCGCCACAGGATGCGGAACTCCCCGGCCCCGTCGATGCGCGCGCTGTCGAGGATCTCGCCGGGGATGTTCATGAAGAACGAGCGGAGCACGACCACGTTGAACGCCGAGACGGCCGTCGGCAGGATCAGCGACCAGTAGCTGTCCTTCAGCCCGAGCCCGCTCACCATCAGGTAGACGGGGATGATGCCGGGGAAGAACACGAACATCAGCAGCACGCTGAACAGCAGGGGCCGGTGCAGGAACGAGCCGGGCCGCGACAGCGAGTAGGCCCCCAGCACGCTGACCCCGGTGCTGATCAGCGTGCCCACGACGGTGACGCCGGTGCTGACGAGCACGGCCTTGCTGACCACGGTGTCGGAGAAGATCTGCCGGTACGCCTCGAATGTGATGCCGTCGGGGACCAGCACGAGCCCGCCCACGCGGTTGACGGTCTCCGACGAGCTGAGGCTGGTCAGCACGATCGTGTAGAGCGGGCCGAGCACCGCGAGGACGATCAGCGTCACGAGCGTGCCCTTGCCGAACTGGGCGACCGGCGAGGGACGTTCCTCCCAGGGCGCCAGCCCGGCGGGCGTGCTCCTGCGGGGTCTGGACGTCAGCACTGTCATGATCGTGAATACACCCCTCGCTCGCCGAGCGCGTGCGCCACCCGGTTGGCCGCCAGGATGAGCAGCAGGCCCACCAGGCCCTTGAACAGCCCGGCCGCGGCGCCGTAGCCGAGGTCGCCGGTGCGCATGCCCGACCAGTAGACGAACGTGTCGAACACCTCGGACGCCTCGCTGCCGACGGCGCTGCGTTGCAGCATGAACTGTTCGAACCCGACGTTGAGCGCGTCGCCCAGCCGCAGGATGAGCAGCAGCACGATGACCGGCCGTAGCCCCGGCAGGGTGATGTGCCACATGCGCCGCCACCGGCGGGCGCCGTCGACGGCCGCGGCCTCGTACAGGTTCGGGTCGATGGTGCTGAGCGCGGCCAGGAAGATGATCGCGCCCCAGCCGGCGTCCTTCCAGATGGTCTGTGACGTGATGAGCAGGATGAACGTGTCGGAGTTGGTCATCCAGTCGACGGCCTCGCGCCCGTTGTCCCGCAGGATCTGCGCCAGCAGCCCGGCGCCGCCGAACATCTGCTGGAAGATGGCGACGACCAGCACCCAGGAGAAGAAGTACGGCATGTAGACCACGCCCTGCACGAACGCCCTCAGCCGGGCCGAGACGATGCTGTTGAGCAGCAACGCCATCATGATCGGCACGGGGAAGTAGAAGACGAGCTGGAAGGCGGTGATCGACAGGGTGTTCAGGATCGCGCGCAGGAACTGCGGGTCCTGGAAGAGCAGCGCGAAGTTGGTGAACCCGATGACCGGGCTGCCGGTGATGCCGCCCGTGTAGGGGTTGTAGTCCTGGAACGCGATGACGTTGCCCAGGGCGGGGATCCACCAGAAGGCGAGGACCAGCAGCAGCATGGGCAGGTTCATCGCGAGCAGCGGCCAGTCCCTGCGCGCCTTGGCCCGCCAGGAGAGCGGGTTCGGTGGAGCGGCGTGACCGGTTGATCGGGTGCCGCGCCGGACGGGCCGCTTGGCCGTCACCGTGCCCATGGGAGGTCCTTCGCGCCCATGGACGTCACAGCCTGCCGTTCTCGCGGGCGACCTTCATGTAGAACTCGCGCGCCTCGTTGCCGCCCTGCTCCTGCCACTCCTTGACGATCTTGGACCATTCGGAGAGGGGCCGCTTGCCGCGGAACACCTCGTTCATCTTGTCCTCGGTGGGCGTCGCCAGGCCCGCCATCTTGGCGGGGGTCTCCACGCGGATGCCCACGAACGGGTCGTTCTCCAGGAGCGCGGCGGCCTTGGTCTGCCAGTCGTGCTGGGCCTGGACGAGGCCGTCGTACTGGCTCATGGAGTTGGCCGGCGGCCGGCCGGCCAGGAACATGTACGTGGGCGCGATCTCCTTGCGCCCGAGCGCGGTCTGCTTGACCTTGCCGTCCTCGACGTCGTAGTGCTTGCCCTCGACGCCGTTGTTGACCAGTTCGTACTCCTGCGTGCCGAAGGGCCCGGAGCACCAGTTGGCCAGCGCGAGCAGCTCGCGGGTGCGGGCGTCGCCGAGCCCCTTCCTGATGAAAGTGAACATGCCGGCCGGCTCGTTGCGCCACATGATGGCCCTGCCGCCCGGCTTGGCCGGGTAGGGGGCGACGGCCTGCATGTCGAAGTCGGGGTTGTCGGGCAGGAACCGGCCGAGGTTCTCGTGCCAGGCGCCCAGCCCGTCGCGGTAGATGACGATCTGCCCGCTGCCGAAGATGCCCTTGTTGTCGGCGTCCTTGTTGGCGACGACGTCGGGGTGCACGTGGCCGGCCTCGAAGAGCTTGGCCATGAACTCGACGGCCGCGGCGAACTCGGCGGTCTCGTACTTGTGCTCCAGCGTGCCGTCGCTCTTCTTGCGCCATTCGCGCGGGGCTCCGAAGGCCCGCTGCAGCTCCTGCTCCATGCCGCCGCCGAAGGCCCAGCGCTTCTTCTTGGCGTCGGTGATGGCCGTGCCGAGGGCGACCAGGTCGTCGCCGCTCTTGGGCTGCTCCAGGCCCAGCTTCTCGAGGATGTCCTGGCGTACGAAGGTGGCGAACGGGAACGGCTCGTTCTGCCAGGGGATGCCCTGCAGGACGCCGCCGAAGACGCCGTACTGCCAGGCCGCGGTGTCGTAGTTGGCCAGCAGCGGGAACTCCTTGGCCTTGTCGCCGGCCAGGTAGGGCGACAGGTCGGCGAACAGTTTGTTGGCCGCCTCGGTGAACCGCGCGATCGTGGTGATCTCCCAGCCCGGGATCTGGATCATTTCCGGTACGTCGCCGCTGGCCAGCAGGGTGCTGACCTTCTGCCCGTAGGTGTTGCCGTCGGAGATGTTGAAGCGCACGGTCCCGCCGAGGCGTTCGTTGACGGCGTCGTAGTAGGAGTTGTCGCCCAGACCGGGCGGCACCGTGCCCCACAGCGGCGTCATGGCGGTCACCTCCTTGCCGCTGGTCAGCGGCTTGGTGGTGACGGCCTGGACCATGCTGGCTGGACGGGTCAGGAAACCGGGCGCGACGAACTCGCCGCCGGGCAGGTCGGGTGTGAGCCCGGGGATCTCGAACGGCACACGGGTCGGCACCAGGTTCTTGAGCTTGTCGGCCGCCACGGCCGTGCCCTTGGACGTCGCTTTCTTCTCGGCGCAGCCCGCTACCAGAACACTCGCTCCGACCAGGCCGAGGAACCCGCGGCGAGTCGTGGTGGTTGGCATGGCTCGCTCCCTTCTCCGAGTGAGGGATGGCCTTCTAATTAGTTGGTATTTCAGCCAAACAAATTAGTAGACTGTCGGCACGGGCCACAAGGATCGGGACGGTCACAGGTTGGTACTGATGGGAAACCTGCTACGCGGAGGGTCCTCCACGAGCACGTTCCTCGTTAGGGAAGGGAGCCTGCGATGCGGCATGCTGGGGTCATCTGGGAACGGGGCTCATATTGATCACTTCTACGACCGGCCCGCAGCCGGCCGACTTCGCCGACGTGCGCGCCACCAACCTCGCGGTCGTGCTGCGCTTCGTGCGCGAGCACGCGCCCTGTTCGCGGGCCGACATCGCCGCGTCCACCGGGCTGAACAAGGCGACGGTGTCGAGCCTGATCGCCGACCTCATCGACCGGCGGCTGGTGCGCGAGACGGGCCTGACGGAGAACCGCGTCGGGCGACCGGCCACGATGCTCGTCCTCGACGGCTCGCCGTACGCCGCCATCGGCGTCGAGATCAACCTCGACCACGTGTCGGCGGTGGCCACCGGCCTGGCAGGCGAGCGGCTGCTGACGTGGCGGCGCGCGTTCTCGGGGGGCGAGTCCGTCAACCGGGGCATGGCCGAGGTCGGCGCGATCATCAGGCGCGTGCTCGGCCGCATGGCCAAGGAGGAGCGCCAGGTGCTGGGCCTGGCCGTGGCCGTGCCCGGCCTGGTCGACGTGCAGGGCACCGCGCGCATCGCGCCCAACCTGGGCTGGCGTGACGCCGACATCGGCGGTGACCTGGCCAAGGCGCTGCGCGACCCCGGCTTCCCCATCCAGGTCGACAACGACGCCAACCTCGCCGCGCTGGCCGAGCAGCGCTTCGGCGCGCACGCCGGAGCCTCCGACCTGGTCTGTCTCACCGGCGGGATCGGCGTGGGCGCGGGCATCATCCTCGACGGGCGGCTGCGCAGGGGCCGCCTCGGCTACAGCGGCGAGATCGGCCACGTGCAACTCGATCCCGACGGGCCGGCCTGCCCCTGCGGGCGGCGCGGCTGCCTGGAGGTCATGGCGGGCATCGGAGCCGTGCTGCGCAGGAAGGTGTCTCCCGCCGAGGTGCAGATGGAGATCGAGGAGGCGGTGCGGCTGGCGCGCGCCGGCGACGCCGGCACGCTGGCCACGCTCGACGCGGTGGGCAGGAGCCTGGGCAAAGGTGTCTCCATCCTGGCGAACCTCCTCAACCCCGAGGTGGTGGTCCTGGGAGGCTACTACGTTCCGCTGGCGCCCTGGCTGCTCCCGGCGGTGCACGACGAGCTGGGCCGGCGCGTCATCGCCCTCGAGGCCGGCGGATGCCAGGTGGTGGCCTCGGCGCTGGGTCACGACGCGGCGGCGCTCGGAGGCGCGGCGCGGGTGCTCGACTCGATCGATTCGGGAAGATTGCCGGGAGGATTGTCGCGAATCCCTTGACCTTGGTCACCGGGACGTGCACCCTTCAGTCAACCCACAGAAATGTCCGCGTAACTTCGCCAGGCCGGTCGTCGAAGCGCTTCGACACTCTCCGAGGGATGACCATGCAAGAACCCTTCCGCGACCCAGCGCAACCGCTCTCCGCCCGGATCGACGACCTGATGCGCAGGCTCACCCTTGAGGAGAAGACGGGCCTGCTCCACCAGTACCAGGCCCCGGTCGAACGGCTGGGCGTCGGCGCGTTCCGCACCGGCACCGAGGCGCTGCACGGCCTGGCCTGGCTCGGCCCCGCCACCGTGTTCCCCCAGGCCCTCGGGCTGGCCTCGACGTGGGACCCCGGCCTCGTACGCCGGGTGGGCGAGGCCGTCGCCGACGAGGTGCTGGCCTTCCACCACAAGGACCCGGCCAGCGCCGGGCTCAACGTGTGGGCCCCCGTGGTCAACCCGCTGCGCGACCCCCGGTGGGGCCGGAACGAGGAGGGCTACTCGGAGGACCCGTGGCTCACCGGCGTCACGGCCACGGCGTTCGCGCTCGGACTGCGTGGGAGCGCTCCCGACACGCTGAAGACCGCCCCCACGCTCAAACACTTCCTCGCCTACAACAACGAGACCGACCGCTGCACGACCTCCAGCAGCCTGCCGCCCCGGGTGTTGCACGAGTACGAGCTGCCCGCCTTCAGGCCCGCCCTGGAGCAGGGCGCCGCGGTGGCCGTCATGCCGTCGTACAACCTGGTCAACGGCCGTCCCGCGCATCTCAGCCCGCTGATCGGGCAGGTGCTGCGGGCCTGGGCGCCCGGCGATCTGCTGGTGGTCAGCGACGCGTACGCGCCGGGCAACCTCACCACGCTGCAGGGCTACCACGACACGCTGCCCGAGGCGTACGCGCACGCGGTCAAGGCCGGGATCGACAGCTTCACGCAGGACGACGACCGCGCCGAGGCCACGCTCGGGCACCTGCGCGAGGCGCTGCGGCTCGGCCTGCTCACCGAGGAGGACGTCGACGCCGCCGTACGTCACGCGCTGTCCATCCGGTTCCGGCTCGGCGAGTTCGACCCCGCCACGCCGTACGACGGCATCACCGGCACCGTGGTCAACAGCCCCGAGCACCAGGCGCTGGCCAGGGAGGCGGCGCGGCGCTCGTTCGTGCTGCTGCGGAACGACGGCCTGCTCCCGCTCGACGGGACCGGCACGGTCGCGGTGATCGGGCAGCTCGGCGACGCGCTCATGGAGGACTGGTACAGCGGCACCCTCCCCTACGCCGTCACCGCGCGGGCCGGGCTCGCCGAGCGCTGCCGGACGGTGTTCTGCGAGGCCGTGGACCGGGTGAGGCTGACCGCCGAGGCCGGCCCCGTCACCGCCGACCCCGCCGGAGGACCGCTCGGCGTGGGCGGCGCGGAGCCGGCGGCGGGCGGGTTCGACCTGTTCGACTGGGGCGGCGGCGCCTACGCGCTGCGGGCCGTGGCGACCGGGCGGTTCGTGTCGGTGGACGGCCGGACGCTGGTCAACGACCAGCCGGGGCCGAACGGGTGGGAGGTGCGCCAGACGTTCCGCATGGAGGAGCGCCCGCGCGGCACCCTCGCCCTGCGCCACATCTCGACCGGCTGCTACGTCGGCGCGGACCCCGACGGCGTGCTGCGCCTGGTCGACGACGCCGACCAGGCGGTCTGGCTGGCCATGGACGTCGTCAGGAGCGGCGCGGAGCAGGCCGCGAGGCTCGCCGCCGGCGCGGACGTCGCCGTCGTCGTGGTCGGCGACCACCCCCTGGTGAACGGCCGGGAGACCGAGGACCGCATGACCCTGGCGCTCGCCCCCGCCCAGGACGCCGTGGTGCGGGCGGTACGCGCGGCGAACCCGCGTACCGTCATGGTCGTCACCAGCGGCTACCCGCTCACCTGGACCGACGACGGGGTGCCCGCCGTGCTCTGGTCGGCCCACGGCGGCCAGGAGTACGGCCACGCCCTGGCCGAGGTGCTCCTCGGCGACGCCGACCCGGAGGGCCGCCTCACCCAGACGTGGTACCGCTCCGAGCAGGAGCTGCCCGACCTGCTCGACTACGACATCATCGCCTCCGACGCCACCTACCAGTACTTCCGCGGGGCGCCGCTGCACCCGTTCGGGCACGGACTCAGCTACACCACGTTCGGCTACGCCGGCCTGCACGTGCGCCTCGACGGCGACGCGCTGCGCGCCGAGGTCACGGTCACCAACACCGGCGCCCGGCCCGGCGTCGAGGTCGTGCAGTTCTACACCCACCAGCGGCGCTCGCGCGTCAAGCAGCCGCTGCGCCGCCTGCGCGGCTTCGAGAAGGTACGCCTCGCGCCCGGCGAGAGCCGGACCGTCGCCCTGGCGCTGCCCGTCTCCGAGCTGGCCTTCTGGGACGTGACGAGGGGCAGGTTCGTCGTGGAGCGCGCGCCGCACCGGCTCATGGTCGGCCGCAGCGCCACCGACCTGCGTCTGAGCGCCGCCTTCGAGGTCGAGGGCGAGACGATCCCGCCCCAGACGGGCCCGCTGCGCGCGGCCTGCCACGACGAGTACGACGCGATCACGTTCGTGGACGAGACGAAGGAGGACGGCGACGCCGTGAGGTCCGACGCGGAGGGCGCGTGGATCCTGTTCCGGCAGGTCGATGTGACCGGCAGGGTGTCGTGCGTGGCGACGGCCGGCAGCGCGGAGGGCGGCATGATCACCATCCGCCGTGACGACCCGCTCTACGGCCCCGCCCTGGCCACGCTCCCCGTGCCGCGGACCGGCCGCTACACCTACCACTCCGTCACGGCTCCCCTTGCGGACGCGGACGGTGTGCACGATCTTTATGTCGTGTTCGAGAACGACGGTGTGAGGCTGTCTCGGCTCGACTTCGGAGCCAGGGCTTGAGCGGGCGCGCGGTCACGATCTCCGAGGTCGCCAAGCACGCGGGCGTGGCCGTCAGCACGGTCTCCTACGTGCTCAGCGGCAAACGGACGATCTCGGCCGACACGAGGCGGCGGGTGCTCGACAGCATCAACGCCCTCGGCTACCACCCGAACGCCGGGGCCCGTGCCCTGGCCAGCCGGCGCTCCAACGTGATCGCGCTGGTGCTGCCGCTGCGGGCCGGCATGCACGTGCCCGTCCTCATGCGCTTCGCCAGCGCGGTCGTGACCGCCGCCCGCCGTTTCGACCACGACGTCCTGCTGCTGACGGCCGACGAGGGCACCGCCGGCATCCGGCGGGTGGCGGCCAGCGCGCTGGTGGACGCGCTCGTCCTCATGGACGTCGAGCTGGACGACCGCCGGGTGCCGCTGCTGCGCGAGCTGGCCGAGCCGAGCGTGCTCATCGGCTTCCCCGCCGAACCGGCCGGCCTGACGTGCGTGGACCTCGACTTCGCCGCGGCCGGCGCGCGCTGCGTCGAGCACCTGGCCGAGCGCGGTCACGACGAGATCGCCCTGCTGGGAGCGCCGTCCGTGGTCTACGAGCGGGGCACCGGCTTCGCCAGGCGCACCCGCGAGGGGTTCGTGGAGGCGGTGGACGCCCACGGCATCAAGGGGGTGGCGCTGGCGTGCGAGGAGACGTTCGACGAGGTGTACGAGACCGTGCGCGACCTGCTGCTCGACCAGCCCGGCCTGTCGGGGCTGGTCGTGCACAACGAGGCCGCCGTCGGGCACGTGCTCGCGGCGCTGCGCCAGCTGGACCGGCGGGTGCCGCACGACGTGGCCGTGGTGGCGATCTGCCCCGACGACGTGGCCGAGCGCGCGAGCCCGCCGCTGACCTCGGTCCTGATCCCGGCGGAGGAGGTGGGCAGGGAGGCCGTCCGCCTGGTCATGGACAAACTGGAGGGCCGCGCGGTGCCCGAGTCCACCCTGCTCACCCCGCAACTCGCCGTACGGGCCAGCACCTGAGCCCGCCGCCGGTCAGCGCCGGTGGGCGATGACGCCGACGGGGACGGCGGCGGCCTCCACGGCGCGGATCACCGGCTCGGCGGCGTCCGGCCCCGGCGTGCCGTAGAGCTCGATGAGCTGCAGGTCGGCCGCCATCTTCCCGGCCAGTTCCGCGGCCGCCTCCGTGTCCGGCACCCCGACCACGGTGGTGGTGCCGCCCTCGTCCTTGTCGAGCACGACCCGGTCGGTCGCGGGGTCCGCGCCCTCGTGCACGATGATGAACGCGTCCGACAACGCCTCACCGGCTTCGTAGCGCGCCTTGAAGGACGCGATGGCGGTCAGCGACTCGAAACCGTAGTAGATCGCGCCCACGGGCACCCTGCCGCCCACGGCCCTGACGGCGTCGGCGTGCGGGAGGGCACCGAACCCGCCGCAGAGCTCGATCTGGTCCACCCCCTCGGCCACCAGGCCGCTCACCAGTTCCAGCATCTGGGCGGGTTCCTCCACGGCGCGTACGCGGGTGCGTCCGCTCGCGTTCTCGATGACCAGCACGTCGGTCGTCGGGTCGGCGCTGCCCGCCTCGAAAATGATCACTTTGTCGTCAGCCATGGTGCTCTCCTTGTCTCTCACGATCTACTCTGCAACCTCGATCAAGGTTGAGGTCAACCCCCGCGGTGGCCCGCCGAACTCGCGGCCGGGGTCGTCGACGGGGCCGGGCAGGTGCCGCAAAGCGGGCGGTCCTGCGCGGAAGGGCGTCCTGGCGACGTCCTAGCATCGGGGGGTGGAGGTTCCCGGCGCGGAGGAGCGGCTCCCGGCGCCCGTGGCCGTGTTCGAGCAGCAGCGGCCGCGGTTGTTCGCCTTGGCCTACCGCCTGCTCGGCTCGGCCGCCGAGGCCGAGGACATGGTGCAGGAGGCGTACGTCCGATGGAGCCAGGCCGGGCCGGTCGAGGTGCCCGCGGCCTGGCTGACCAGGGTGGTCACCAATCTGTGCCTCAGCCAGCTCGCCTCGGCGCGGCGGCGGCGGGAGAGCTACGTGGGGCCGTGGCTGCCCGAGCCGGTGCTGACCGGCGACGGCGCCCTCGGGCCGCTGGAGACCGTCGAGCAGCGCGAGTCGGTGTCCCTGGGCGTGCTCATCCTGCTGGAGCGGCTGACCCCGGTGGAGCGGGCGGTGTTCGTGCTCCGGGAGGCGTTCGGGTACGGCCACGCGGAGGTCGCGGGCATCCTCGGCATCACCGAGGCGCATTCCCGCCAGCTGCACCGCCGGGCCAGGGCGCACGTCGGCGAGCCGCGCAAGCGGTTCGAGAGCGACCGGGAGCACCATCGCCGGATCGTGCGGGGGTTCCTGCGGGCGACGCTCGGCGGCGACGTTGCGGAGCTGGAGCGGCTGCTCGCGGACGACGTGGTGGCCTGGGCTGACGGCGGCGGCACCGCGACCGCCGCCCGCCGCCCGGTGCTCGGGAGGGCGAAGGTGCTGCGTTACCTGCGCGGGCTCGCCGACCGGCGGGAGGCAGCCCGGATCGCGTGGGACATCGTGGAGGTCAACGGCGAGCCCGCCGTGGTCGTACGCGACGCCGGCGGCGACCTGTGGGCGATCTTCACCGTGGAGATCGCCGACGGGCGGGTCAGCGCGATCAGGACCATCCTGAGCCCGGCCAAGCTCGCCTTCGCCGGCACGCAGCTCATGTGAGCACCGTCACAGGCCGGAAGTGTCACGAACGGCCCGGCTCGCCGGTTCAGGTGGGGACTCGATCGGAGGAACCATGACGAACCACATCGTGGTGCTGGGAGCCGGATACGCGGGGCTGGGGGCGGCCAAACGCGCCGCCCGCCGGCTGCGTTCGACGGGCGGCCGGGTGACGCTGGTCAACGCGGCCGGCCGGTTCGTGGAGCGGGTGCGGCTGCATCAGCTCGCGGCCGGGCAGCGGCTGCCTGGTCTGCCGCTGGCCGGGCTGCTCGGCGGCACCGGCGTCGAGTTGGTCGTGGCCCGGGTGACCGGCCTCGACCTTCATGCGCGGACGGTCCTGCTGGACGGGCCGCCGTACACGCTGAGCTACGACGTGCTGGTCTACGCCCTCGGCAGCGCCGCCGACCTGGACACCGTGCCGGGGGTGCGCGAGCACGCGTACCCGATCGCGACGGCGGGCGACGCCGTACGGTTGCGGGCCCGGCTGGCCGGGCCGGGGCCGGTGACCGTGGTGGGCGGCGGACTCACCGGGATCGAGACGGCGGCCGAGCTCGCCGAGACCCGCCCGGGGCTGCGGGTCGAGCTGCTCTGCGCCGGCCCCGCCGGCCCTGACCTGTCCGTACGGGGCCGCCGCCACGTCCACCGGGCCTTCGCCCGCCTGGGCGTCGTGGTCCGCGAGCACGAACCCGTCGCCAAGGTCGGCCCCGACGGCGTCCTGCTGGAGAGCGGCGGCGAGGTGCCCGCGCGGACGGTCGTGTGGGCGGGCGGGGTCCGCGTCTCCCCGCTGGCCGCCGCGTCGGGGTTGCGCACCGACGCGGCGGGCCGCATGGTCGTCGACCGGTCGCTGCGTTCGGTGTCGCATCCCGAGGTGTTCGGCATCGGCGACGCGGCGGCGCCGCCCGGCGAGCGGTCGAGCATGTCGTGCCAGATCGGGCTGCCGATGGGCCTGTGCACGGGAGACGCCGTGGCCGACCTGGTGGCCGGGCGGGAGCCCGGGCCGGCCTGGTTCCGCCACGTCTGGCGCAACGTCGGCCTGGGCCGCCGCGACGGCGTCACCCAGTTCACCCGCGCCGACGGCAGGCCGCTGGACGTCGTGCTCACCGGGCGGGCCTCCGCCGCGTTCAAGGAGCGCATCGTCCGCGGCACCGTCCAGGCCATGCGCCATCCCGGCCCCTACCGTCCCTGGGCCTGACGGCCGGCCCCCCGTGCCCGGCCGCTCGGGTCAGGACGGCGTGCAGGTGAGGGTGGCGGGTGGGGTGTGGGTGGCGCCCGAGCCGCCGTTGAAGCCGAACGACGCGGTCCCGTTCGGTGACAGGTTGCCGTTGTAGGCGGCGTTCCTGACGCTCACGCCGGCGCCCGTCCGGGTCACGGTGCCGTTCCAGAGCTGGGTGATCTGCTCGTCACCCGCCCATGCCCAGCTGACGGTCCAGCCGTTGATCGCGGATGCGCCGGTGTTCGTGACCGTCACCTCCGCCTGGAACCCGCCCGGCCACTGGTCGCCCACCTCGTACGTCGCCGCGCAGCCCGCACCCGATGTGGGCGTGACGGTGGGCGTGACGGTGGGCGTGGCGGTCGGGGTGACGGTGACGGGTGGGCCCGTGCGGTCGCCGTAGATGATGCCGCGGCCGTTGGTGCCGAGGTAGACGCGGCCGTGCACGCGCGGGTCGCCGGTGAGAGCCTCGCCCATGTTGCCCCACTGGTGGTCGTCGTCGTTGATCCTGAGCCAGCTCGCCCCGGCGTCGTCCGAGCGGTACAGCCCGGTGACGCCGTCGAGGGTGGCCACGGCGAAGACCGCCGGGTACGTCGCGCCGGGGGCGGCCTTGCCGAAGCCGACGTTCACCGACCCGGTGACGCCGGGCAGGGCGGAGAAGGACGTCCCGCCGTCGGTGGAGTGCCACAGGCCGCCCTCGCCGGCCAGCCACAGGTCGCCCTCGCGGCCCGGCACCGCCTTGAACTTACCGCCGGCAGGCAGGCCGGTCGCGGCGGTCGCGCCGAACGTGGCGCCGCCGTCGGTGCTGCGGTAGAGGCGGCCGCCGCTCAGGCCGTAGAACGTCATCGGGTCGTCCCGGTCGGACTCGACGACCGCGTCAGTGGGCAGGCCGGAGGCGGGTTGCCAGGAGTTGCCGTAGCCGGCCGAGAAGACCGGCGCCACCCCCTTGGGCGCCCACACGAAGCGGGAGCCGTCGGCCGCCGCCGCGACCGTGCCGCCCTCGTCGACGCCGCCCGGCTCGCCGCCCTGGAACCAGGTGGCGCCGCCGTCCGTGGAGAAGGCGACGTGGCTGTCGTCCGGCCGGTCGGCGTCGGTGAAGTTGCCGGCCCGCACCATGACCGACGGGTTCTGCTCGGCGTAGTCGAGGCTGGTGGTGGAGGTGAACGTGGGCGAGGTGAACATCATCGGCGGCACCGCGTCGAGGTCGGTGTGGCGGAAACCGGCGATGTCACCGAGTCCGCTGACCAGGGGCGCGCCGCTCGGCGGGCTGATCAGGTCGAGCACGGCGGTCTCCTCCAGCCCTTCGGCCATGGGTTCGATCGTGAACTGCCCGCCGGTGTCCCATCGGGTGAGGTTCTCGGTGCCGTAGACGGTGGCGCCGGTGCCGTACATCATCCTGTCGGAGTCGAACGGGTCGATCTCCAGCGACTCGGTCATCCAGCCGAGCTTCGGCGCGGTCTCGGGCGGCTGCGGATTGCCGCCGAACGTCAGCCACGGGTTCTCCGAGATGTCCATCGTGTAGCGGAAGCTGCGCTCCGGGTACGACGTCCAGTCCCACACGCGGGTCCACGTGGCGCCGGAGTCCGTGGACCGGAAGAAGATCACGTCCGGCCACCAGGAGATCTGCGTGGCGACCATGATCGTGGACGGGTTCTGCCGGTCGACGGTCAGGCCGCTGTAGCCGAAGTAGTCGTCCTCGCTGGAGGACGGCACGGGGCTGATCCGTGTCCACTCGCCGGTCGCGGTGGTGTGGCGCCACACGTCGCCCTTGGCCCCGTCGTACGGACCGCCGGTGTCGCTCGTGGCGATGTACAGGTAGCCGTTCTCCGGGTCGAGCACGCCCTTGTGCGGCAGGTAGCCGGTGGGCTGGCCGGCCACGCGCTGCCAGGTGGCGCCGGCGTCCGTGGTGCGGTAGACGCTGTTGTCCTTGTCGGCGACGCCCACGTAGACGGTCCTGGTGGCGCTGCCCTCGGCGGACGAGCGCGGGTCGTAGGTGACCCAGAGCACGCCGGGCTCGTGGCTGAGGTAGCCGTTGGGGTCGTTCGGGTCCTGGGCGTAGTTACCGGGGTTGGGGAAGCTCGTCACCTCCGACCAGGTCGCGCCGTGGTCGGTGCTGCGCCACAACCCGTTGCCGTTGGGGGCGCCGAAGTGGAGCACCCTGTTGTCGTTGGGGTCGACGGCCAGCGCCTCGCCCATGCCGCGGCCGGGCATGTTGCCGCCGAGCTTGAACGGCAGCTCCGTGACCTGCCAGCTGTCGCCCTTGTCGGTCGAGCGCAGGATGGCGCCGTTGTTCGGGTCCCAGCTGTTGGTGTACATGCCGACGGCGGCGTACACGCGGTCGGTGTCGACCGGGTCGGTGGCCAGGCTGATCACGCCGTTGTAGCCCCATTTGTCCCAGCCCACCCAGTCGAGCAGGGGCTTCCATGTTCGGGTGGACGGGTTCCAGCGGTAGGCCCCGCCTATGTCGGTGCGGGCGTAGATGAGGTCACGCTCCGACGGGTTGAAGATGATGCCGGGGACGAACCCGCCGCCGTCGATCCTGACGTTCTTGTACGTGTACGGATCGGAGGCGACGGCCGACACCGGTGACATCCGTACGACCGCCGCCACGAGCAGCAGGGCGGCGGTCGTGAGCAGGATGAGCAGTCGTCTTCGCATGCGCGGCTCTTCCTTTCCAGGGCGCGCCGGCAGGGCGCCCAGAAGGCGTCAGATGACCCGCCATGCACGAGCAGAGTGCAGGACCCTGACCGTCGCCGCGCCTTCGCGCATGAGCTCATCAGAAGGCTCACACACGCTCGCGCTCACGGTCAATAGTTTGGACGGACGACGAATTAAATCGCGCCCACAGCGCCGCCGGACGTTCCGCGGCCCAGAGCGCGATCCCGACATAGAGCACCTGCTCGGGGATCCGCTGCCACAGCGGCGAGGCCTCACCGCCCGCGAACGGCACGTCGGCCAGCGCGGCGTGGATGTTCGCCGGCAGCATCGCCACGAACAGCAGCGCCAGGCAGGCGCCCGCGGCGCCGCGGGTGCGGGCGAGGACGAGCCCGGCCGCCCCGGCCAGCTCCAGCACGCCGGTCAGGTAGACCATCAGCGCGGGGAACGGCACGAACGGCGGCACCATGGCCACCATGTCGGCATGGTTCGGCATGACGGTCACCCCCGCCGGCACGAAGTGGGCGCTGGCGGTCATGACCAGCATGACGGCCAGCCCGTGGGCGGCACTGACCCGCCACGTGGCGAACCGCCGCACCTTCAGCATCCCCAGCAGCCAGAACACCAGCGTGGCGACCAGCAACACGATCACAGTCATATGCGCCTCCTCTTGGATAGCACCACTATCCCACACGATGGATAATCGCGCTATCCAATAAGGTCATTTGATGGCGCCGACCGTCACCCCCCGGGTCAGCGTGCGCTGGAAGATGAGGAAGAACGCGATCGCCGGGACGACGCCGAGCAGGGCCGAGGCGCTGGACATCGTCGCGTCCATGTACCTCTCGCCCTGCAGGACCCCCAGCGCGACCGGCACCGTCTGGGTGTCGTTCGAGATGAGCAGGATCAGCGGCAGGAAGAACTCGTTCCAGGTCCAGATGAAGAAGAAGATCAGCAGCACGCTGAGCGTGGGCCGGCTGATCGGCACCACGATCCGCACCAGCGACCGCAGCCGGCCCGCGCCGTCGATCGCCGCCGCCTCCAGGATCTCCTTCGGGAACCGGCCCAGCACCGCGCTCAGCAGGTACGTGCCGAACGCCGCCTGGATCGCCGTCATGACGATGATCACCGACAGCCGGGTGTCGTACAGGCCCACCGCCTTGGCCAGGTAGTAGAGCGGGTAGGCCAGCGACTCCTGCGGCAGCGTGTTGGCCACCAGGAACACCACGAGGATCGACAGCCGGCCCTTCACCCTGCCGATGCCCAGCGCGTACGCGTTGAGCACCGACAACACCACGGCCAGCACCGACACCGACGCGCTGATGACGAAGCTGTTCCAGAGCTTCGTGCCGAACTCCACCCGGTTCCAGAAGTCCACGATGCCCTGCCAGTAGAGCCCGTCGGGCAGGCTCAGCGGCCCCTGCGAGCTGTACTCCGCCGGCGACTTGACCGCGTTGATCGCCACGATCGCGAACGGGAAGAGCATCACCACCGCCAGCACGGCCAGCGCGAACACCACCGCCCAGCGCCCCGGCCCCCTCACGGCTCACGCTCCTGCACGCGCAGGAACAGGAACGTCACCACGACGATGATGAGGGCCAGCACCGTGGCGATCGCGGAACCGTACCCGACGTTGCTCTTCTGGAAAAAGTTCAGGTACGAGAAGTACGACGGGACCATGGTCGCGTTGCCCGGCCCGCCGCGGGTCAGCACGAAGATCGGCCCGAACACCTTGAGCGCGGCGATCGTGCACGTCAGCAGCACCACGAAGATCTCCGGCCGGATCTGCGGGATCGTGACGTGCCAGAACGTACGCCACCACGAGGCCCCGTCGATCTCGGCCGCCTCGCGGTAGGACGGGTCCGTCCGCTGCAGCCCGGCCATGAAGATCACCACCGGATAGCCGAGCTGGAACCAGACCATGACCGCCATGACGGTGGCCAGGGCCAGGTCGGGGTCGCCGAGCCAGTCGAGCTCCAGCCCGAGGATCTGGTTGACCGCGCCGTACGACGGGTGCAGCATCCAGCCCCACACCACGCCGGCGATGGCGACCGGCAGCACCTGCGGCAGGTAGTACGCCGCCCGCAGCGCCGAGGCCGTCCGCGCGCCGAACCGTCTGCCGATGTAGTCGAACAACACGGCGGCCAGCACGAGGCCGAACGCGGTCGGCACGACGGCCATCGCCACGATCAGCCCCACATTGTGCTGGAACGACTCCCAGAACCGCTCGTCGCCGAGCAGCCTGGTGTAGTTCTCCAGGCCGATCCACCGCGGCGTGCCCACCCCCGACCAGCGGGTGAAGCTCGCGCCCACGTTCATCAGGAACGGCACGACGATGACGGCGAGGAACAGCAGCAGGCTGGGGACCAGGTAGAGCCAGTACCCCCTCGTACGCCCCCTCATCTAGAAGCCGAGGTCGGCGAGGTTGTCCTCGTACGGTCCGGCGATCTCGTCCAGCACCTCGGCGGTGGTCCTGCTGCCGTTGATGAGGTTCTGGACGCCGGCCACGAGCACGTCGTAGTAGCCGGGCGCGGGCCAGTCGGGATAGAAGGCCAGGCCGTCGGCGGCGGTCAGCTTGTTGAAGCTCTCGATGAGCTCCTTGCTCTTCTCGTCGGTGATCGCGGCCGGGTCGGCGGCCACGGGCACGCCGCCGGAGTTGCCGAGCAGGTTCTGGATCTCCTTGCTCATCGTGATGTCGATGAAGTCGTAGGCCAGGTCCTTGTTCTCCGACCGCTCGGGCACGACCCACAGGTTCCCGCTCGAACCGGGCGACATGGTGGCGCCGGGGAAGAGGAAGTGGCCCCACGCGAAATCCTTGATCTCCGTGGCGAGGCGGCCGTACCACCAGCTACCGCTGATCATGATGGGGAACTCGCCGTTGATGAACGCCACGCCCATGTCCTCGGCCTTGAGCCCGGAGGAGTTCTCGGCGAGATACCCCTTCTTCACCCAGTCGGCGAACGTGTCGGCGCCGTAGGTGAACTCGGGGCCGTGGAAGTCGACCTTGCCCTTGTAGGACTGGAACGCCTCCAGCCACGGTTTCTGCGCCTTGGTGAGCGCGAGCTGGTAGAGGATCTGCTGGGCCGGGTATTCGGCGCCGGCGTTCGCGATGGGCGTCACCCCGGCCTTGACGAACGTGTCGAGCGCGGCCGTGAACTCCTCGAACGTCTCCGGCACCTCGACCTGGTGCTTGTCGAAGAGGTCCTTGTTGTAGTAGACCATCACGAACTCGCCGTAGTTGGGGATGCCGTACCACTGGCCGGAGCCCATCACGCCGCGCTCGTCGTACCTCGCGGTGGTCTGCAGGCCGCCGGTCAGCAGCTTGTCCCAGCCGCGCCTGGTGGTCTCCTCCGTCAGGTCGGCGAGCAGGCCCTGCTTGGACAGCAGGCCGGCGGTGGCGTTGCCCTTGTTGTACTCCATGAGGTCGGGCGCCTCGTCGGAGTTGAGCACCATGCTCGCCGTCTTCTGGATCTGCTCGAAGCTCTTCTCCTCGAACTCGACGGTCACGTTCGGGTGGGACGCCTCGAACTTCCTGATCGCCTCGGCCCACGCCTTGCCCATGGCGCTGCCGGCCGACTCGTAGTGCCACAGGCGCAGCACGCGCGGCTGGCCGCTGTCCGCGGGCGGCGAGCCGTCGGAGCCCGAGCCGCACGCCGACAGGGCCAGCACCACGGCGGCCAGCGCCGCGGCGCCTTTCCACTTGATCATGATCTCTCCAGGGGGGTGTCACACGATGACGGTTCGCGCGGGGGCTCCGGGCACCGGGACGATCTCGACCCCGGTGACGCGCTTCGGGCCGGTGACGGCGACGCGCAGCTCGTCGCCGTCCCTGGTGGCGACGGCGACCGTCACGCCGTCGGTGTCGTGGATCTCGGTGCTCCCGTCGCCGCCGCCGAAGGCGACGAGGGTGATCTCCGCCGGCACGCCGACGGTCTCCCGCGGCTCGGCGACGGGGATGAGGGCTCCGTGGCGTACGTACAGGGGGATCCGGTCGAGCGGCTTGGCGGCCAGGACGTAACGGGAGCCCTCCAGCACCTCGCCCGTCCAGTAGTCGACCCACGTGCCGCGCGGCAGGTAGACCTGCCGGACCCCTTCCGGCGCGGTCATGGGCGCGACCAGGAGGTCACGGCCGAGCAGGTATTCCAGGTCGGCCTGCCAGGCCACCGGGTCGCGGGGATGGTCCACGCACAACGCCCGCATCATCGGCGCACCTGTGCGCGCGGCCTCGACGGCGGCCGAGTAGAGGTAGGGCATGAGCCGGTAGCGCAGCCGCAGCGCCGCCACCGCGTGCTCCTCGACCTCGGGGAACTCCCAGGGTTCGCGGGTGGTGGTGCCGTGCAGGCGCAGCAGCGGGGAGAGCGCGCCGAACTGGGTCCAGCGCACGTACAGGTCGCCGGTGGGGCGGCCGGTGAAGCCGCCGGCGTCGTGGCTCCAGAACGGCACCCCCGACAGGCCGTGCGCGAGCCCGCCCCTGATCGTGCTGCCCATGGCGGCGTAGCTGGTGTAGGTGTCGCCGCTCCACTGGGCGCTGTGGCGCTGCCCCCCGAGGTACGACGAACGCGCCCACACCAGGTCGTGGCCGTGGACCTCGCGCGTGACGGCGGCGACCGCGTCGTTGAACAGCAGGGTGTAGACGTTGTGCAGGTCGGTGCCGGTCATCCCGTTCGCGGCGACCGCGTCGCTGGGCACGCCCTCGGCGAAGTCGGTCTTGAACGCCGCGACGCCCTGGCGCAGCAGCCCGCGCAGCAGGCCGGTGAACCAGTCGACGGCCGCCGGGTTGGTGAGGTCGACGATGCCGCAGGGCGGGAAGGAGCCGTGCCAGCAGTCGGCGACGTAGACCTCACCATCCCGCTTCTTCAGGAAATATCCGGCTTCAGCGGCTTCCTCGAAGGCGGGGCTCAGATGGGAGACGTACGGGTTCATCCACAGGCAGACCTTGAACCCCATCCCGTCCAGCTCCGCCAGCATCGCCTCCGGATCGGGAAAGTTCACCGGATCCCACCGCAGGTCCGACCAGTGCCCGTCGGCCTGCCAGTACGTGTCCAGGTGCAGCACGTCGCACGGAATGCCGCGCTCCCTGATCGTGCGCGCCCTGGCCAGCACCCGCTCCTGGCTGTCCACGCAGAACCCGGAGGAGATCCACGTGCCGAACGCCCACTTCGGCGGCAACGCCGGCCGGCAGGTCAGCCGGTCGTAACGGTCCAGCACGTCGGCCGGCGCCGGCCCGGCGATCACGTAGTAGTCCATCACGTCGTCGGGCACCAGGATCTGCACGACGCTGTGGGTCGACTGGCACACGTCGAACTCCACGGGCGCCCCGCTGTCGACGAGCACGCCGTACCCCTTGCTCGACAGATAGAGGGGCACGTTCTTGTACGCCCGCTGCGACTCCGCGCCGAAGGCGTCGAAGTTCCACATCACGGGCCGCTGGCCGCGCTTGTCCAGCCGGGTGAACGACTCGCCGAACCCGGTGAACGCCTCGTCGGGGGCGGCGGCGAAGCTCTCGTGGTAGGCCACGGGGGTGCCGCCGGCCGAGGAGCGGCCGAACGGCAGCGTACGCAGCCTGCCGCTGATGTCGATGTGCCCGCGGTCCTGCTCGGTCAGCGTGGCGCCGGAGGCGTCGGTGAAGCGCAGGTGCCACGGCGCGAGGCTGATCTCCGCGCGCAGGGAGCCGGCGTCGATCACGATGGGCTCGCCCGCCGCCACCTCGGCCCTGGCCTCCGGATACCTGCCGGGCGTCACCAGGGAGATGGCCCTCTCGGAACGCGGCCTGGCGGTCGGGTCCTCCGACAACCGCACCCGGATGACGCCCTCCCCCGCCACGCCCACCTGGACGACCAGGGTCTCCTCCGCCGAGGTGACCGCCTTCAGCATCACCTCGGCACCGTCGGCCGCGACCAGCTCGGCGGCGGTCAGCACCGACGGACCGCCCTCGCCTCGCGCGCGGACCGGCAGCTCGGGCGGGTCCGCCACGAAGTACTCGTGCGCGACCAGCGGGGGGCGATAGGGCATGGAGGCTCCTTCGAACGGCTGCGCCAACTCGTGAATTAGTTTGCTGTCCATACCAACAAACGTCAACGCCCTGCCCGCCCGATCCACCTTCAGGAACCGGCCTCCCGCGGCAGCAGCGCCCACACGACCCGTTCGCCGGTCCGCGTGCGATCGGTGGCCCAGCAGCCGCGGGTGAGGTCGTCCACGATCCACAGGCCCCGACCTCGCGACTCGTGCGGTCCCGGCATGCGCGGCATGGGGACGGAGGCCGACAGGCCAGGGTCTTCGACGGCCAGCCGCCAGTAGCAGCGTTCCCCCTCATCGACCGCCCGCAGGCTCATCCGGACCCAGGGGCCGGCACCGTGGACGACCGCGTTGGTGACCAGTTCTGTCGCGATGAGGTGAAGGTCGGCCAGGGACGGGTGATCACCGATCCACCGCCGAAGCTCTCGGCGGGCCAGCCCGGGGAGCCGGGCAGGGTTCTCGATCTCCGTCATGAACCAGACTTTGATGCCGTGATTTGGGTGCTCTGCGATAGCTATTCGCATATGGGCTAATCACCAACCAGTTTCGGAGATTGACCGAATTGACTACACGACCACGTCATTCCTGTGTCACTGCAGAAGACGCGCTCTGGTCAAAGCTGGCATGAGCCCGATAATTGATGAGTGCCGCACATGTTCCCGTGTTACACAGATGACGCGCGGATCGGTGCAACGCGTTGTGTTCACGTCTGCGAAAGAGCAGGGGGCCGGATGCCGAATCCCAAGAAGTTGGACCCCGACGCGAGCCCGGAGGCTCGATTTGGGTATGAACTACGCAAGGTGCGCATGGAGGCTGGGCTGACTCTTCAACAGGTCGCCGACAAGACGCGATATGCCGCGTCCACCGTCAGCGCTTTCGAGCGAGCGGAGCGGTCACCGACAGAGTTGATAGCACGCCGCGTAGAGGACGAGCTGGGGCTACCGCCGGGCAGGCTGGTCAATCTCCTGCCGGCGACCCGTCGCGATCCGATCTTCCGGACGCTGGGCCCGTGGCTGCAGGTCGAGAAGACCGCCGGGGAGTTGTGCACCTGGGAGCCGCTCATCGTGGCAGGTCTGCTCCAGACGGAGGCGTACGCGCGAGCCATCCTCAGCGGCAAGCCCGGTTCCAAGGAGAGCGACACCGAGGCGTCCGTCAAGGCCAGAATGGCGAGACAGGCAATTTTCGAGCGAAACGCCCCTCCGTCGCTCCTGGCCATCCTCGACGAATCCATCCTGTACCGTCCGATCGGCAGCGAATCCATCACCCGTGACCAACTGGCACACCTGATCACATCGAGCCGACATGGCTCGATCACGATCCAGATCCTGCCGTTCAGCGCCATGTCGACGCCCGGTTTGCTGGGCGGATTCGTGATCGCCCACTCCGCGGGCCTGCCCGATGCCGCATTCGTGGACTCCCCCGTGACCGGCAAGGTGTGGGACGGTCCAGAAGACGTCGAAACCCTCAGGCGACGCTTTCGGGCCATTCAGTCGGAGGCGCTGCCTCAGAGCTTGTCGATAAGGCGCATAGAAGAGAGGTTGGAGGAGAAATGGACATGGAAATGAGCGACGAACTCAAGGTCGCGGACTGGCGGAAGTCCTCGTTCTCAGGCGACAACGGCAACTGTGTGGAGGTCGCTCCGCTCAGCGGTGGACGTGTCGCCGTAAGAGACAGCAAGGACCGCAGCGGGCCTGCCCTGGTGTTCACCTCGGCGGAGTGGAGCGCATTCAGGACAGGCATGTCCAGGGGAGAGTTCGACTTCTAGCCGGACCCACGGGGACCTGCCCTTGGGTCAGGTCCCCCTTTCCGGCCGGGAGGCGACCCTGGGTCGCGGAGCCGGTCACGTCCGTAGGAACTCCAGCAGGTCGGCGTTGAAGCGCTCCTTCTGTCCCGGGACGAGGGCGATGCCGTGGGAGCCGCCCTCGTACACCTTGTACGAGCAGTTCTCGATGAGTTGTGAGGACTTGTCGCCGGACGCCGCGATCGGCACGATCTGGTCGTCGTCTCCGTGCACGACCAGCGTCGGGATGTCGAACTTCCTGAGGTCCTCGGTGAAGTCGGTCGAGGAGAACGCGTCCACACAGAGCACCCCCGCCTGGATGTTCTCGGCCATGCCCATCAGCCAGAAGGCGTCCTTGTTGCCCTGCGTCACCGTGTTGCCCGGCCGGTTGGCGCCGAAGAAGCTCTCCGCGCTGTCACGCCAGAACTGCGAGCGTTCGGCCAGGATGCCGGCCTTGAGCTGGTCGAACACCTCCTGCGGCGTTCCCTCGGGGTTGGCGTCGGTCTTGAGCATCAGCGGCGGGATCGCCGACAGCAGCACCGCCTTGCGCAGGCGGGACGTGCCGTGCCTGCCGACGTAACGGGCCAGTTCGCCGCCGCCCATCGAGTGGGCCACGAGCGTGACGCCGTTGAGGTCGAGCGCGGTGATGAGGTCGTTCAGGTCGTCGGCGAAGGTGTCGAAGTCGTAGCCGTCCCACGTCTGGCTGGAGCGGCCGTGCCCGCGCCGGTCGTGCGCGATCGCCCGGAAGCCGTTGTCGGCCACCAGCTTCAGCTGGTCGTGCCAGGCGTCGGCGTTGAGCGGCCAGCCGTGGCAGAAGACGACCGGCGGGCCGCTGCCCCAGTCGTAGAAGAAGATCTGCGTGCCGTCGCGTGTGGCTACGTAGGGCATGGTGCCTCCCCGTCGGTGATCGCGTCGATGCGTGCCGGTGCGCGTGCACCCGCATACGGGAGCACCCCACCCGCGAACGGCCATACCGCAGTTCGCCGTCGGGTAACGCCAAGCCCGGGCCAACGGGTCTTTGCCGGATAAAAGCGCCTAGTACTTGCAAGGAACCGGCCGATCATCCGCACCCGACGCCGAGGGTTCAACCCGCGCCAACGGCCCGCTATCCGGGACATCAGGATTTCGAACGCCTCCTGCCGGCGGGCAGGGTCTATGCTGTGACGCGCGGTCACCGCATGATCTTCAGTCTTCACACACCGATGATCAACGATGGCCGCGCCCGTCTTCACCCCCTCGGTCACGACGTGCGAAGACGGGGCCGCATCCCTTCCATGTCCCGCACGGGGCACGCAGCGTTCGCCCGCCGTCTCGTGCCAGGAGGACACATGCAACGCGGTGAAGTCTGGTGGGTCGACTTCGATGAGCGACGCCCGGTCGTGCTGCTCTCGGACGAGGAGTCATCCGGGTTTCAGGCGATGCAGGTCGTTGCGCCGGCGGGCGTCGACGTCAGCGGCCTGGGCATTGAAGTGGCCGTGGGAGCCCCGGAAGGACTGCCCTTCGAAGGCGTGCTGCGGTTCGCGTTCCCCCGTCCAGGCCTTACTCCGTGCACATGGCTGACCACCGTGGCCCGGGACGACCTGATCGAGCGGGCGGGCGTGTTGTCCTCCGTGAAGCTCAGCGAGGTCGGAGAAGCCCTCCGTGCCGCTGGAGAGAGGAGGGAGTGGACCCCGATGACGGCTGCCAGGATCAGCGACATCAAAGATGCCCGCCGTCTCGAAGGACCTGAGTAGCGGACGCCTGTGCTGCCCAGCTCGATCTCGCTGGAGCACTAGATGGCGACGCCCGGCTGCATGAGGCGGCGGGCGGCCTCGGTGATGGAGCCCGACATCGAGGGGTAGACCGCGAACGTGTGCGCCAGCTGGTCGACGGTGAGCCGCTGCTGCACCGCCACCGACACCGCCAGGATCAGCTCGGACGCGCCCGGCGCCACCACCACCCCGCCCAGCACGATCGCCGTGTGCGGGCGGCAGAACACCTTGACGAACCCGTCGTTGAAGCCCTGCATCTTGGCCCGCGCGTTGGTGGCGAGCGGCAGCTTGACCACGTTGGCCTCGACCTCGCCCGCCTCGATCGCCCGCTGCGCGACCCCGACCGCCGCGATCTCCGGGTCGGTGAAGATGTTGGAGGCCACGGTGGACAGCCGCAGCGGCTGCACGGCCTCGCCGAGCGCGTGCCAGACCGCGATGCGGCCCTGCATGGCCGCGACGGAGGCCAGCATGAGCACGCCCGTGCAGTCGCCGGCCGCGTAGACGCCCGGCGCGGACGTGCGGGAGACCTTGTCGACCTTGACGAAGCCGCCCGCGTCGAGCTGGACCCCGGCCTCCTCCAGGCCGATGCCGGAGGTGTTGGGCACCATGCCGACGGTCATCAGGGCGTGCGAGCCCTCGGCCGTGCGGCCGTCCTCCAGCGTCACCACCACGCCGTCGTCGGTGCGCTTGACGGAGGCGGCGCGCGAGCGGCCCATGACGTTCATGCCGCGCCGGCGGTAGACCTCTTCGAGCACCTCGGCGCCGTCGGCGTCCTCGTTGGGCATCATCCGGTCGCGGCTGGAGACCAGCGTGACCTCCGCCCCCAGCGAGCGGTAGGCGCCGGCGAACTCCGCGCCCGTCACGCCGGAGCCGATCACGATCAGGTGCTCGGGCAGCTCCTTCAGGTCGTAGAGCTGACGCCAGGTGAGGATGCGCTCGCCGTCGGGCTCGGCGCCCGGCAGCACGCGCGGGGTCGCGCCGGTGGCCACGAGCACGACGTCGGCCTGGATCGTACGGTCGCCCGCGCGCACCACCCGCGGGTCGACCAGCCGCCCGCGCGCCTTGATGATCTCGACGCCCTCGGCCTCCACCCGGGTGGCGATGTCGGCGGACTGCGCCTGCGCCAGCTCCTTGACGCGCCGGTTGACCTGCGGCAGGTCGACGCCTACCACGCCCGCGTCACCGTCGGGGCCGCCGGTGAACGACACCCCCAGCGAAGGGGCGTCGAGCAGTGCCTGCTTGCGGACCGAGGTCGCGATCAGTGTCTTGGACGGCACGCAGTCGGTCAGCACGCACGCGCCGCCGGGACCGTCCTCCTCGACCAGGGTGACCTGCGCGTCTAGCTGCGCGGCGACGAGTGCTGCCTCGTAGCCGCCTGGTCCGCCACCGATGATCGCGATCCTTGTCACGCCCCTATTGTCCCGTACGCGGTGGGGCGGACGGCAACCGGGCCACGCCACCACAACCGGATGGATCGACTGCGGCGGCCGGCGTGGCAGTATGGCGCGGTAGCTGGATGACGAAGCAGCACCCGGCGAGAGGGGTGGATCGTGGCGTGGCTTTCGAATCCTTCGGGCAAGTCCAATGACCTCAGGCTCTATGCCGCCTACGGCACCAATATGGACCCGGAGCAGATGGCCATGCGTGCCCCCCACTCCCCCATCTGGGGGGTCGGCTGGCTGCCCGGCTGGCGCCTGACGTTCGGCGGGATGGACCTGGCCTGGGAGGGCGCCGTCGCCACGATCGTCGAAGACCCCGACGAGCACGTGTTCGTCGTGCTCTACGACGTGCCCGAGTGGGAGGAGACCTCGCTCGACCAGTGGGAGGGCGCGGTGCGCGGGCGCTACCACAAGGTGCGCCTGCGGGTGCAGACCCTCGACGGCGAGGTCGTGGCCTGGGTCTACGTGCTCGACGGCTACGAGGGCGGCCTGCCGTCGGCGCGCTATCTCGGCAGCCTGGCCGAGGCGGCCGAGCGGGCGGGCGCCCCCGACGACTACGTCAAGGAGCTGCGGGAGCGCCCCTGCACCTCGATCGGCGGTTAGCGCAGCGGCTGGTCCTTGGTCTCCGGCAGCACGAAGATGTAGACCAGCGTCGAGATGAGCGCCAGCCCCGACATGTACCACGGGAAGAGCCCCGGGTTGCCCATCTCCTGCATCGCGGTGCCGATCAGCGGGGCGGTGCCGCCGAAGAGCGCCACGGTCAGCGAGTAGGGGAAGCCCGCGCCGGCCGCGCGCACCCTGGTGGGGAAGAGCTCCGAGTTCACCGCGGCCGAGATCGAGGTGAAGCAGCCCAGGAAGACCATGCCGATGAGTTGCACGGCCAGCAGGCTGCCGTACGAGTCGGTCAGCAGGCTCAGCAGCGGCACGGGCAGCAGCACGAATCCCAGCCCGAACGTGATCAGCATCGGCCTGCGCCCGATCCGGTCCGACAACATGCCGAGCAGCGGCTGCAGAATCATGAAGAAGATCAGCGAGATCGTCCCGATCTGCAGCGAGTTCGCCTCGTCGAAGCCCACGGTGATCTGCGCGTACGTCGGCAGGAACGTCGTCCAGGTGTAGTAGGCGACGGTGCCGGCGATCGTGATGCCCACGATGGTGGCGGCCGACCTCGGGTGCAGCCGGAGGAACTCGAACATCTTCTGCCGTTCGGCCTTGCCCTGGCGCACCTCGTCCACCACGGCCGAGGTCTCGTCGGCGCCCCTGCGGATCCACAGGCCCACGAGGCTGAGCACGGCGCCCACGAAGAACGGGATGCGCCAGCCCCACCCGTCCATGTCGGCCTCGGCCAGCGTGGTGGCCAGCAACGCCGCGAGCCCGGAGGCGAGCAGCTGGCCGATGGTGGTGCTGACGTACTGGAAGCTGGAGAACAGGCCGCGGCGGCGGGGCGGGGCCGACTCCACGAGGAACGTGGTCGCGGCGGCGAACTCCCCGCCCACCGACAGGCCCTGGATGAGCCTGGCCACGACGAGGATGATCGGCGCCAGCACGCCGACGGCCGCGTAGGTGGGGGTCAGGCCCACGAGCAGGGAGCCGACGCCCATCAGCACGATCGTGCCCGTCATCGCGAGCTTGCGCCCGTACCTGTCGGCGAACGCGCCGACCAGCAGGCCGCCCAGTGGCCGCATGAAGAAGCCGACGGCGAACACCGCGAACGAGCTCAGCAGCGGAACGAGACTGTTGTCCGCGCTTTCGGGGAAGATCTGCCGGGAGAAGTAGATCGCGAGGAAGCTGTAGGCGTACCAGTCATACCACTCGACGACGTTGCCGATGCTGGCTGCCGTCAGCTGGCGGACACGGCTTCTGGGGATGCCGAGTGGTGACTGCTGGCTGGGGGAAGTCGCCACGGATGGCTCCTTTGCTGAACAGTGCGGTGATGGCCTACTGTGCATGGGACGACCGAAACAGTCAATTATCTGGGATTTTATTTACATACCCGACATTGAGATGGTTGTAGGTGGATGTTCTCGACCGGCGTCTGGTCGCCGCGCTGCAGGTCAGCCCGCGCGCCTCGTGGGGCGAGCTCGGCAGGGTCGTCGGCGAGCACGAACGTACGGTCGCCCGGCGGCTCCAGCGGCTCATTGCCGAGGGCATCGTCCGGGTCACCGCCATCTACGACGACCTGCGCACCGGGCACGGCCGTCCCGTCCACCTGCACGTCCAGGTGCGGCCCGGCACCGCGGGCAAGGTCGCGCAGGCCCTGGCCGAACGCCCTGACACGCGCTCGGTCTACTCCCTGACCGGCGCCGCCGACCTCGGCAGCGAGCTGGTCTCCCCGTCGCGCGAGGACCTGCACCACATCGTCTCCGCCCAGATCAGCGACATTGACGGCGTCGTCCAGACGCAGACCCAGGTCGTCCTCCACACCTTCACGACCGTCGCGGAGTGGCACGCCCCCTTCCTCACCGAGCGGGAGGTCGCCGAGCTCCGGCCCCCGCCGCCGCCCGAGTGCCTGCCCGACGAGGACGGCCTGTCGCCGCTGGAGGAGGAGATCGCCCGGCTGCTCACCCTCGACGGCCGGATCGCCTTCACCGCGGTCGCCGAACGGCTCGACATCTCCGTGCCCACCGCCCGCCGGCGCGTCACGTCGCTGCTGGAGCGGCGGCTGCTGCTGCCGCGGGCCGAGGTCGAGCCCGCGCTGCTCGGCCTGGAGGTCGAGGCCATGCTCTGGCTCAAGGTACGCCCGCACGGGCTCGACCAGGTGGGCCGCCGGCTCGCCGCGCACGAGAGCGTACGGTACTGCGCCGCCACCACAGGCACCCATTCCCTCATCGTGCAGGTGGTGGCGGCCCACGAGGCGGACCTCTACCGTTTCCTGACCGGCGTCGTCGGCAGGCATGACGAGATCACCGACATCGACCTCACCCTCATCACCCGCGCGCACAAGCGCGGCCACCTGCACAAGTCCGGACTGCTCACGCTGGATCACCGTTGGGAGAAAACGCCATGACACCTGCCGAGAAGGAAGTCGCCGACCTCTGCGTGGAGCTGATCCGCGTCGACAGCAGCAACTACGGGGACGGCAGCGGCCCCGGCGAACGCGCCGCGGCCGAGGTCGTCATGGCCAGGCTGGCCGAGGTCGGGATCGAGTCCACCTACATCGAGAGCGAGCCGGGCCGCGGCAACGTCGTCACCCGCGTCGAGGGCACCGACCGGTCCCTGCCCGCCCTGCTCGTCCACGGGCACCTGGACGTGGTGCCGGCCAACGCCGCCGACTGGTCGGTCGACCCGTTCGCGGGCGAGGTGCGCGACGGCTACATCTGGGGCCGCGGCGCGGTCGACATGAAGGACATGGACGCGATGATGCTGGCCGTGCTGCGCCAGATGAAGCGCGAGGGCCGCGAACCGCGCCGCGACATCGTCTTCGCCTGGCTGGCCGACGAGGAGGCCGGCGGCGTGTACGGCGCCAAATACCTCACCGCCAACCACGCCGAACTCTTCGAAGGGGTCACCGAGTCGATCAGCGAGGTCGGCGGCTACTCCCTGGAGGTCGACCCGTCGCTGCGGCTCTATCTCATCGAGACCGCCCAGAAGGGCCTGGCCTGGATGAACCTGACCGCCGACGGCACCGCCGGGCACGGCTCCATGCTCAACGACGACAACGCCGTCACCGAGGTCGCCAGGGCGGTCGCCAGGATCGGCGAGCACGACTGGCCGCTCACCTACACGCCCACGGTGCGCCGCTTCCTCACCGAGGTCGCCGACGCCTACGGCATCCCGTTCGACGAGAACGACCCGCAGCCCGTCCTCGACCGGATCGGGCCGCTGGTGCGCTTCGTCGGGGCGACGCTCCGCCACACCACCAACCCGACCCAGCTCGGCGCCGGCTACAAGTCGAACGTCATCCCCGGCCAGGCCACGGCCGTGGTCGACGGGCGGTTCCTGCCGGGCTTCGAGGACGAGTTCTTCAAGACCGTCGACTCGCTGCTCGGGCCGAAGGTGCGGCGCGACTTCGTGCACCACGACATCGCGCTGGAGACCACGTTCGACGGCGCGCTGGTCGAGTCGATGATCGCGGCGCTGAAGGCCGAGGACCCGGCGGCGCGGGCGATCCCGTACTGCATGTCGGGCGGCACCGACAACAAGACCTTCTTCGCCGACCTGGGCGTGCGCGGCTTCGGGTTCGTGCCGCTGCGGCTGCCGGCGGACATGGACTTCGCCTCGATGTTCCACGGCGTGGACGAGCGGGTGCCGGTGGACGCCCTGCACTTCGGCGTGCGGGTTCTCGACCGGTTCCTCCTAAACTACTGAAACGTGAGTGAAGACCCGTACACCCTGGCCGGCGAGGCCGCCGCGGCGCTGCGCGCCGCCACCGGCCTCGACACCTTCGACGTGGCGCTCGTCATGGGCTCGGGGTGGGTGCCCGCCGCCGACGCGATCGGCGAGACCGTGAGCGAGGTCCCGTTCACCGGCCTGCCGGGGTTCCGCGCCCCCGCCGTGGCGGGGCACGGGGGCAGGATCCGCGCCGTACGCACCTCCGCGGGGCGGCACGCGCTCGTGTTCCTCGGGCGTACGCACCTTTACGAAGGGCTGGGGGCCGACGCGGTGGTGCACGGCGTGCGTACGGCCGCCGCGGCCGGGGTCCGCACCCTCGTGCTGACCAACGCGGCGGGCGGCCTGCGCCCGGAGACGCAGAACGTCGGCGACCCCGTCCTGATCAGCGACCACATCAACCTGAGCGGGGCCAGCCCGATCACCGGCACCACGTTCCTCGACCTCACCGAGGTCTACTCCCGTCGCCTGCGCGCGCTGGTCCGCGAGATCGACCCGGCGATGGCCGAGGGCGTCTACATCGCCTTCCGCGGGCCCACGTACGAAACGCCCGCGGAGATCCGCATGTGCCGCACGCTGGGCGGCGACCTGGTCGGCATGTCGACCGTGCTGGAGGCCATCGCCGCCCGCGAGGCCGGGCTGGAGGTGCTCGGCATCTCCCTGGTGACCAACCCGGGCGCGGGCCTGTCCGGCGAGCCGCTCGACCACGAGGAGGTCCTGGAGGTCGGCAGGGCCACGGCGGCCCGCATGGGCGTGCTGCTGGCCAAGGTGGTGGACCGCCTGTGAGCGTGCTGCGCAAGGCACGCGAGTGGCTCTCCCAGGACCCCGACCCCGACACGCGGGCCGAGCTCACCCGCCTCATCGAGGCGGGCGACCTGGCCGCGCTGGAGGACCGTTTCGGCGCCAGGCTGGAGTTCGGTACGGCGGGCCTGCGCGGCGAGCTCGGCGCCGGCCCCAACCGGATGAACCGCGTCACCGTCATGCGCGCCGCCTCCGGCCTGGCCACGGTGCTCGGGCCCGGCAAGCACGTGGTCATCGGCTACGACGCGCGGCACAAGTCCGACGTGTTCGCCCGCGACACGGCCGCCGTGCTGACGGGCGCCGGGGTGCACGCCTCGCTCCTGCCGCGCCCTCTGCCCACGCCTGTGCTGGCCTTCGCCGTCCGCCACCTCGGCGCGGACGCGGGCGTGGCGGTCACCGCCAGTCACAATCCGCCGCGCGACAACGGCTACAAGGTTTACTGGGCCGACGGCTCCCAGATCGTGCCGCCGGTCGACCGTGAGATCTCGGCCGCCATCGACGCCGTCGGCCGCGTCGACCACCTGCTGATCGACGGCCCCGGCACCCTGACGGAGCTGGGCGAAGCCATCGTCGACGACTATCTCGCCGCGCTGAAGTCGCTCCCGCTGGGCGACGCCCGCGACCTGAAGGTGGCCTACACGCCGCTGCACGGGGTGGGCGCGGCCACGCTGACGGGCGCTTTCCTGGCCGCCGGGTTCGACTCGCCGCTTACGGTCGAGGAGCAGCGCGACCCCGATCCCGGCTTCCCCACGGTGCCCTTCCCCAACCCGGAGGAGCCCGGGGCGATGGACCTGGCCTTCTCCCTGGCCGCCGAGGTGGAGGCGGACCTGGTCGTGGCCAACGACCCCGACGCCGACCGGTGCGCGGTGGGCGTGCCGCTGCCCGGCGGCGGCTGCCGCATGCTGACCGGTGACGAGGTCGGGGGCCTGCTGGCCGAGCACGTCATCACGCACACCACCGGCGACCGGATGGTGGCCACCACCATCGTCTCCTCGACGCTGCTCGGCAAGATCGCGCAGGCGCACGGCGTGCGCTACGGCGAGACGCTGACCGGCTTCAAATGGATCATCAAGGCGGGTCCCGGGCTGGTCTTCGGCTACGAGGAGGCCATCGGCTACAGCGTCGGCTCCGACACCGGCCTCCCGGTCAGGGACAAGGACGGCATCGGGGCGGCGCTGGTGGTGGCGGGCATCGCGGCGGGCGCCAAGCGCGACGGGCGTACGCTGCTGGACCTGCTCGACGACCAGGCCCGGCGCCACGGGCTGCACGCCACGGAGCAGCTGTCCTTCCGGGTGTCCTACCTGTCGTTGATCGAGGGCGCCATGGCGCGGCTGCGCGCCGCCCCGCCGACGACGCTCGGAGGGCGCGCGGTGTCGCGGGCGGACGACCTGGCCATCGGCGCCGGCGGCCTGCCGCCGACCGACGGACTGCGCTACACGCTGGCGGGGGACGCCCGCGTGGTGGTGCGTCCCTCGGGCACGGAGCCCAAGCTCAAGTGCTACCTGGAGGTGGTCGTGCCGGTGGCGGGCGAGGTCGCCGAGGCGCGCGCCGGAGCGGCCCGCGAGCTCGATCTGCTGAAGACGGAACTCACCGCCCTGCTCAACCTCTGAGGATCGTTACTCTCCGTTATTCCAGCGGAACGTACGGTGATATTCCAGCGGGTCCGCAACACGCCGACACGCGCCGGCCATAAATTTTACTCAGGCCACCTGCAGGCCCTGGTGACACACCTCGGAGAATGGCATCGCATTTCCGTGCGCATTCACTCTCCATATCTCGCCGATAAATCCCGGCACGTCACGCGTACATCATCACCGGCTGTATATGCAAAACGCCGGCTCTCCTGTCGCGCCCCTACGGAGAATGACACGAGGAAGGCTCTCTCCCCTTCAGCCGCGAAATCCCCTCATACCTCCCCATAGCGCTTCATCCCATCCGAAGCCATCAATTATTCTCAGTTAACACGCAAACCCGTCCCACACACCGCACAATCGAGTCATTTCACCGCCACAGCGGGCCCCGGTAGCGGGGACATCCGGCCGTGTCACCTGTACAATTGCAGCCATGACCTTGGGTCCGAGCTTGTGGACGCAAGGCCGAGAAGGGGCACGGCGGGCCCGCCTCGACGCGAGCAGGCCCTGCCCCCTCCTCTGATTCCGGATGATTGTCCGCTGACTCCAGGTGGGCGCCGGAAAACCGTTGAAAGAAGAGGTCTCCCGGGCAAACGGGAGACCTCTTCGTCTTTCTTCCGCACGCACGGTGACAAATGCAGAAGGCTCGTTCATGCCCCGGTCACCTAGCGTGAGCGCGAGCCGTCATGCCATGCTTGCCGCACTACGAGGAGCTCTTGCTCTCCTGTTTGCCCAGGAGTCGAGAAACACGAGCGCCTCATAGTCCCGGCGCCGAAAAGCGGCCGCATTCCGTGCCGCGCTTCGACGCATCACCTGGAGTCACGACCAAACACCGACATATCCGGATTCAAGGAGGTCGCGATGGCGACATCGCCCGCACGTTCCCGCAACAGCCGCCGCAGTAGCAGCCGCAGCAGCAGCAGCCGGGCTTCCGCGCCCGTGCAGCCGTCCGGCGGGCGGCCTCCCAAGGGCCAGTCGATCGCGTTCATGGGCGCGCTGCTCACCCACCTGATCTTCGTAGTGCTGCTGCTCCCCCGGGGCTACAACCCGTGGGTGGCGGTGGCCGCCGCGTCCACGGCCTGCCTGGGCGCGGGCCGGGTCACCCGGATGATGGCGCTCGGCCCGCCCCGCCAGGGCACGGCCGGCGCCGTGCTCACCCCTTCGTTTTTCGCACGGGTGGCGACGCTGGTCATCCGGGCCGCCGTCACACCGCGCCCCCAGGACAACGACCCGCCGGACACAACGCCATAGCCGTCCTGGGGTGCTCAGGTAGGGCCACCCCGTGGTTGAACGACTGATGAACCATCCACAGGTGGATGCACCAACGTCGGTGGTCTCATCCGCGAGACCACCGACCCGTTCAAGGCCGGAATATCCCCGCCTTGATACCAATAGCTGCGTTAGTCTCATCGTTGAGACTAACTGGAGGAACGGTGGAACCCTTCATCGGCAGGCGACGAGAGCTGGCCGCCCTCGCGCGTGCGCTCGAAAAGACGAATCGCCGTCACTTCGATCGGCCCGGACGCGCACTCCTGATGAGAGGACGCCGCCGGGTCGGAAAATCCAGGCTGGCGGAGGAGTTCATCCGGCAGGCACAGGTGCCTCACCTGTACTACACGGCGACGGGGCAGACGCTCCGTGAAGAACTCCGCATCTTCACGGACGAGGCGTCATCGTCGAACCTCCCCGCCGCTTCCGTCTTCGATGTCGAGCGCCCCGAATCGTGGCACGACGCGCTTTCCCTCCTGGCACGCGCCCTGCCCGAACACTCCCCCAGCATCGTGGTCATCGATGAGCTCCCCTACCTTGTCAAGGCAGATCCCACGCTGGAGAGCGTGCTGCAGAAGCTCTTCGACAGGGAGTTCTCGAGACTGCCGGTCCTGCTTCTCCTCATCGGCTCGGATCTGTCGATGATGGAGGCCATCAACACCTATGGCCGCCCCTTCTACCAGCGGGCCGCCGACTTCATAGTGGGCCCCCTCACACCGTACGACGTCGGACAGGCTCTTGATCTGCCCCCTGAGGCGGCGTTCGACGCGCACCTGGTTTCAGGCGGGTTGCCGATGATCTGTGAGGAGTGGCCCAAGGGCGCCCCACTCTGGGCATATCTGGAGCAGGCACTCCACGACCCGCTGTCGGCTCTGGTCGTCAGCGGCGAGCGGGCCCTCGCCGCTGAATTTCCACCAGAAGCGCATGCCCGCCAGACCCTGAACGCCATCGGGTCGGGCCAGCGCACACACTCCAACATCGCGGCCGCCGCCCAGGAGACCTCGCGCGCGACGATGAACCGCGCACTTCAGCTTCTGCTCGATAAGCGCATGATCGCTGTGGACCGGCCCTTGTCGACGCGCCCCTCACGAGAGTCGCGTTACCGCGTCATCGACTCTCACTTGCGCTTCTGGATTCCCTTCATCGCCAACCGCCTGACGGACATCGAACGCGGCCGGGGAGACAAGGTCCTGGAGCGGATCCGCAGCTCTTGGACATCATGGCGCGGGGTCGCCGTCGAGCCCCTGATCCAGGAGTCGCTTCGCCGTATGGACGGCCTGCCCGAGGCGACGGGAGCGATCGGGGGCTTCTGGACCAGGAACAACGATCCGGAGATCGACCTCGTGGGCGCCGACCGCGAGCCCGTCGCGAAGAGAATCACGATGGTCGGGTCCGTCAAATGGCTGGAGAACCGCCCGTTCGATCATCATGACCTGAGCGAGCTCATCGTCCACCGGTCCAAGATGCCCGGAGCCGACTCCTCCACGCCGCTCTACGCCGTCTCCCGCAGCGGCTGCGAGGTGGAGGGCGTCACGCACATCACCCCCCAACACCTGGTCGACGCCTGGCGATGAGCACGGATGGTCTCAGCGATGAGACCAACGCGAAATCAGGTCCGCAAGAGACCGTGGTTGAGACCAACAGGGCGGGTCGGTCTCAACCATGAGACCTGCTCAGGCGATGCGGAACTGCAGGTCGGTGTCCCAGTTGTGCATGTCGGGCTCGGCCCTCGGATCGGTCAGGAAGAGCTCGAGGCGGCAGCCCCAGTGCTCCGTCCCGTCCTGCTCCGTCATGTCCCAGGCCAGCCCCTGCTCGGCGCCCCACTTCAGCAGCGCCTCGATGACGCCGAAGAGCTGGTCGGGGTGGCCGTGGTGGGACTCGGTGGCGTAGCGGCCCGCGGGCAGCGAGGCGGCGAAGATGTCGCCCTCGCCCTCCACCGGCACGGCCACCGGCACGCCCGCCTGCACCACCAGCCGGTCCTCCGGCAGGTTGATGGCCTCGTACCTGAGGAAGGGCGCTCCCGCAGGGGTGTGGCCGCGCTCGGCGAGCCAGCCGACCACCTCACCGATCCGGTCGGCGACCAGGCCGAAGGTGGTCATGGTGATGGTCCCGCGCACCCCGACGTAGGGCCGCTCGGGGAATTCGACGATCTGTGGCATGTTCTGTTCCTCCTTCATCAGCGTGTACGGAGCGGCGCCGCGAAACTCATCGGCAGGCCGAAGAACGGGAACAGGCCGGGATCCAGGAAGGTGGTCTCGCCGGCGATGCGGCCACCGGCGACGTCGAGGACGACCAGGGCGAACGGCTCGCCGTTCAGGTACTGGCCGAAGGCCGGGGAGCCGTTGGCCCTGGTCGGCAGCAGGCGGGAGCCCTCGCACGGGGCCTGGCCGCTCGCGGCGGCCGCGGTCAGGACCGTGTGGATGTGCTCGCGCCCGCCCAACCACCACGCGAACGGCGGCATCTCCGACGTCGCGTCCTCGTGCAGCAGCGACACCAGCGCGGCCACGTCGTACCGCTCGAACGCCGACACGTAGCGGGCCAGCAGGCTCTCGTCCACCGTCTCGTCGGCCTGCCCGGCCGGCGGCAGCTTGGCGCGGGCACGCTGGAGCGCGCTGTTGACCGAAGCGACGGTGGTGGAGAGCAGGGTGGCCGTCTCGGCGGCGGACCAGGCGAGCACGTCGCGCAGGATGAGCACGGCGCGCTGCCGGGGCGGCAGGTGTTGCAGCGCCGCCACGAACGCCAGCCGGACCGTTTCGCGGTCGACCGCCAGTTCGGCGGGGTCGAGCACCTTGGCGTCCGGGACGGGCTGGATCCAGCGGCTCGGCGGGAGCGGCTCGCCCAGGGCGTCGCCGGGGGTGGCGGCGGGCCCGAGGTCCATGGCGCGGGCGCGGCGCTGCGGGCCTCTGAGCATGTCGAGGCAGACGTTGGTGGCCAGGTGGAACAGCCACGTGCGCAGCGCGCCCCGAGCCGGGTCGTACGTCCGCCAGGCCTTGACGAACGTCTCCTGCACCGCGTCCTCGGCCTCGAAGCCCGAGCCGAGCATGCGGTAGCAGTAGCCGGTCAGGGCCACGCGGTGGCGTTCGAGTTCGAGATCGGTCATCCGGTCGGCGTCACCTCGATCTGGAGCTCCGTCACCCATTCGTCCAGGTTCTCCGGGCAGTGCAGGGAGATCTCCCTGGCCAGCGCGAGCGACCGGTAGCCGTGCTCCTCGATCCAGTGGGCGAGGGTCTGGAACGTCTTCCCCACCTCCTCCATCGACCCGTGGTGGATGATCGTGGCCGCCGTCTCGATGGCCGGCAGGTCGACGACCGTCACACGGTGTCAGAGTCAACTATGGCGATTTTTCGGGAGTTGGGGTAGCTTCCGGGAGCGACCGAACGTTCGGTAGGAGCCATGATCACCGACCTCACGGATCCAAGCACGGACGCGCACGAGCGGATCAGGACGGCGGCGGTGCTGCTGTTCGCCCGGCAGGGTTATGCCGCGACGAGCATCAGGGACCTCGGCCGGGCCGTCAACATGACCAACGCCGGGATCTACCACCACGTGGCGAGCAAGGAGGCGCTGCTCGCCGACCTCATGCGCGTCGCCCAGCAGGGACTGAACAGCGCCACGGAACGGATGCTCGCCACCGCCGGCGGCCCCTCCGACCGGCTGGCCCTGCTGATCGGCTCGCTCACCGCCGTCCACGCCCGCAACCCCCTGACCACCCGCGTCATGGACGGCGAACTGCGCTCGCTCACGCCTGGCTCGGCCGCCCGCGACGAGATCATCGCCCTGCGCGACGCGTACGAGGCCCACTGGAAGCGCACGCTGGCCGACGGCGTGGCCGGGGGCACGTTCCGCGTCGCCGACCGGAAACTGACCCGCCTCGCCCTGATGTCCATGTGCACCGGCACCAGCGAGTGGTACCGCCCCGACGGGGACTCCACGCTGGAGCAGGTGTGCGCCGAGTTCGTCACGATCGGCCTGGCCGCCGTACGCGCCCCCGCCCAGGTCGCTCCAAGTCCTGACTTCTCCCTGCTGCCCGAGTTTCCGTGGGAGCCGCCGGATGTACACCACGATCCCCGACCTGATGAGGCACGCCGCTAGAACGTACGGCACACGCGAGTTCCTCCGTTTCCCCCACACCTCCCTGACCTTCGACGCCGCGGACGCTCGGTCGGACCGTCTGGCCGCCGCCCTGACCGACCTGGGCGTACGTCCGGGCGACCGGGTGGCCATCATGCTGGACAACGTGCCGGAATGGCCGCTGAGCTGGCTCGCGATCCTCAAAGCCGGGGCGATCGCCGTCCCGGTGAACGTGCGCTACCAGGCGGCCGACCTCGCGCACGTGCTCGACGACTCGGGCGCGGTGCTGACGCTGACCACGGACGACCATGCCACGATCAACCCGGGCCCGTGCCACGACCCCGCGGCCCTGATCCGGCAGGCGGGTGGCCGGCCTCCCGAGGTGACCGTCACAGCAGACGATGTCGCGAATTTTCAGTACACGTCGGGGACCACGGGCTTCCCCAAAGCCTGCATGCTCACCCACGACTACTGGCTCAGAGCCGCCCTGATCGTCGCCGACCAGGCACGCCTCAACGACGACGACGTCACGATCATCGCCCAGGCGTACTCGTACATGGACCCCCAGTGGCTCACCGTGCTCTGCCTCACCGGCGGCATCCCGCTCGTCGTGCTCCCCCGCTTCTCCGCCTCCGGCTTCTGGACGTCGGCCAGGGAACACGGCGCGACGCTCACGTACGTGCTCGGCACCATGCCCCTGCTGCTGCACAAGCAGCCGCCGCACCCGCGCGACCGCGACCACCGCATGCGGCTCGTGCTCTGCTCGGGCATCCCGCCCGAACTGCACCGGACGTTCGAGGAGCGCTGGGGCGCGCCGTGGCGCGAGTTGTACGGCTCCACGGAGAGCGGCCCCGACCTGCTGGCGCACCTGGACGCCGACGACACGGTCGGCACCGGCGCCATGGGCGTCGCGCCGCCGGGCAAGGAGGTCCGGCTCGACGACAACGGCGAGATCCTGGTCAGGGGCGTGCCCATGATGCGGGGCTACTGGAACCACCCCGACGCGACCGCCCACGCCTTCAGGGACGGCTGGTACCACACCGGCGACCTGGGTTTCCGCGACGACCACGGCTACCTCCACCACGCCGGCCGGCTGAAGGACATGGTGCGCAGGGGCGGCGAGAACATCTCCTGCGCCGAGGTCGAACGGGTGCTCACCCAGCACCCGGCCGTGCTCCAGGCGGCCCTCGTCCCCATCCCCGACGACCTGTGGGGCGAGCTCCCCAAGGCGTTCCTGCAGCTGCGGCCCGGTCACGACCCCGACGCCCGCACCGCCATGGACGTGATCGAACACGCCCGTGACCGGCTGGCCCGCTTCAAGCTGCCGGCGTACGTGGAGTTCGTCGAGTCGTTCACGCTCACCCCGTCGGCCCGCATCGAGAAACGCCACCTGCTCCGCCCCGAACGCGACCAGCGCGCCGCCCCCGCCATCCCCGTCGGCAAGGAGAGATCATGATCGAAGTGACCGAACACGACGAGGTGGCACTGATCACCCTCGCCCGTCCCGCCAAGCTGAACGCCCTCACCACCGGCATGCGCAGGGACCTCGCGGCGGCCGTACGCGACCACGGCGACGGCAAGGGCGTCAGGGGCATCGTGGTCACCGGCACGGGCCGGGCCTTCTCCTCGGGGGAGGACATCCACCAGGCCGCCGGCCGTTCCCTGGTCGACGAGGTGGCCACGTTCCACGACATGACCAGGGCCGTGCTGGAGACGCGCGTACCGGTCGTGGCGGCGGTCAACGGCCTGGCCGTCGGCGGGGCCGCCGAGTGGACGCTCTGCTTCGACACCCGCATCGGCACCCCGTCGGCCGAGTATTTCCTGCCCGAGAACCACATCGGCCTGTCGGTCTCGAACGCCACCAGCTACCTGCTCCCCCGGCTGGTGGGAGCGCGGGCGCTGCCGTTCGTGCTCGGCTCGACCCGCATGAGCGCGCAGGACGCCCTGGCCGCGGGCCTGCTGGACGAGATCGCCGACCCGGAGGCGCTGCTGGCGACGGCGATCGCCCGGGTGCACCACTGGACCGCGCCGGGCACGGCCACCGCGGTGCACCTCGGGCTGCTGCGGCCGTCGAGGCAGGAGGTCGAGCGGGCCTTCGAGGCGGAGACGGAGGCGGCCAGGCTCGTGGAGGAGTCGGGCATCGCCCAGGCGGGCATGGCGGCGTTCATCGACCGCACCCGGGAGACCGGCCGGCCACCGCGCTGATCACAAGGGTCGCCGGCCGGCCCTGGGAGGTGGGACACGCTGGAGAAGCGACGTTTCACCGACGGCGGCAAGCAACAGGACGGGGAACTCCGGATCAGCCTGACCGACCGCGAGTGCGACCCATCGGCCGGCGCCCGGATGCCAGACCGACATCTCACCGCTGTACAGGCCGAGCTCGTTCATCGGCTCAGGCACGGGCGAGCCTTCATCCTCCAGGTCAGGCGAGAGATCGACGACTTCGGGGCGGCCCCAGCGCGACGTCAGTACGGTCGCCAGCTCCTCGAAGGCGGCGGCGATCTCCTCCTCCGCCGCCTCGACGACGTCCTCGCTGCGGTCGTCCCAGAAATCCTGGCTGGCCTTCAGGAAGCACAGGTGGCTGCGCGGTCCGCTGGAGCGATACCCCTCCCACGGCTTGCCGGCCGGTGCCACCTGTTCTGCTTCGCCCGGGAAAGGGCGGGCCAGCAGGCTGTCGACAGTGGCGAGCCGCTTCTCCATGGACATGAGGACGGGCGATCCGGCGGATGGCCCTAGACGACGATCGCGGCGACCACCAGGGCGACCGCGGCCACCAGCACGGCGATGGAGTCGTAGGACCAGGAGACCCGGGCCGGCGTCGCCTCCTCGTCGCGGCGCCTGGCCGCCTCGGCACGCTCGCGGATCTGGTCGCCCACCCAGTCGGCGTGGGTCTTGCCCGCGAACGCCTCGACCGCCGACTGCTCCGACCTGGACAGCGTCGGCTCGGTCGTGAACCGCCCGCGCTGCTGCCGGGGAGCCCCGCGCCGCTGCGCCTTGGCCCGCTCTCTGGCGCTGCTCATGGGTGTCCACAACCGCAGCACCCGGTCGTCGCCGTGGTGCACGTTGATGGAGTGGGAGACCGTCACGTCGTCGATCGTGGCCCACGGCAGGAACGTCGTGCGGAACGGGTTGCGCCCCACCAGCCCCTCTTCGGTGAACACGGTGGCGGGCCGCAGCGCGATCGAGTAGACCAGCGCCGTCAGCACCCCGAGCACGGCCAGCGCCACCAGCGACGCCTTGCCGGTGTAGTGGGCGATGAGGTCCCACACGTTGAACGCGACGAAGGCCAGCCACACCCACGCCAGCACGAACGCGGTCTTGGAACGGTAGGACTCTTTCACGACTGCCACTTGAGCTGTGCGAACCCTGGCTTGATGACGCCGTTGATCAGCGCCAGGCGCTCGTCGAACGGGATGAACGCCGACTTCATCGCGTTGACCGTGAACCACTGCAGGTCGTCCCAGCCGTAGCCGAACGCCTCGACCAGCTTGTGGAACTCCTGCGACAGGCTCGTCGAGCTCATCAGCCGGTTGTCGGTGTTGACCGTGACCCGGAAGTAGAGCCGCCGCAGCAGCCCGATGGGGTGCTCGGCGATCGACGCGGCGGCCCCGGTCTGCAGGTTGGAGGTCGGGCACATCTCCAGCGGGATGCGCTTGTCGCGTACGTAGGCCGCCAGCCGCCCGAGCTTGGCGCTCTGGTCGCCGGCCACGGTGATGTCGTCGATGATGCGTACGCCGTGGCCGAGCCGGTCGGCGCCGCACCACTGGATGGCCTGCCAGATCGAGGGCAGCCCGAACGCCTCGCCCGCGTGGATGGTGAAGTGGGCGTTCTCGCGCTGCAGGTATTCGAACGCGTCGAGGTGGCGCGTGGGCGGGTAGCCGGCCTCGGCGCCCGCGATGTCGAAGCCCACGACGCCCACGTCGCGGTAGCGCACGGCCAGCTCGGCGATCTCCATGGAGCGCGCCTGGTGCCGCATGGCCGTCAGCAGCGTGCCGACGCGGATGTCACGCCCTTCGGAGCCCTGCCTGAACCCGTCGAGCACGGCCTCCACCACCTGGTCGAGGCTCAGCCCCCTGGAGGTGTGCTGCTCGGGCGCGAACCGCACCTCGGCGTAGACCACCCCGTCGGCGGCCAGGTCCTGGGCGCACTCGGAGGCGACCCGTGAGAGCGCCTCGCGCGTCTGCATGACCCCGACCGTGTGGTCGAACGTCTCGAGGTAGCGCTCCAGCGAGCCGGAGTCGCACGCCTCCTCGAACCACTGACGCAGGTGGCCAGGATCGGTGGTGGGCAGCCGGCCGTAGTCGGTCTCCCGGGCCAGCTCGACGATCGTCTCGGCGCGGAGCCCGCCGTCGAGGTGATCGTGCAGCAGCACCTTGGGAGCCCGCCGGATCTGGTCAAGCGTGGGGCTCATCAGGCCATGATACGAGCACCGCCCGGTCTTTCGGGTTACGGCTCAGTCGCGGCCGGCCGTCTCCGGGCTGAACGCGGGCAGGCACACGGCGATGTACTCGGCGCCTTGCGGGCCGGCGCTGTAGCGCACCTTCTCCCCGGGCGTGGTCACCACCGACTCGCCGGCCCCGACCTCGGTCGTGCCCTCCGCGTGCTCCACGATCACCGTGCCGCGCAGGACCACGGTGTACTCGGTGAACGACGGCGTCTGGGCGGGCTCGCTCCAGCCGGCCGGCGCGACCATGCGGGCGATGGAGATGCCCTCGTCGCCGCTGTTGACGCGGCCCACGTGCTCATCAATGATCTTGCCGCCAGGCACCGGTATGCGTGCGGCCCCCTCGATCTTCCTCACCACCCCAGGCTACTGGGACGTCAGGTGGCGCAGGCCTTGGTGGCAGGGGACTTAACCGGTGCTCAGTAACCGGTGCTCAAGGGCCGCGCCTCAGTGGGCCACGTCGATGACCAGCCGGCTGGGCGCGTCCTGTTCCTGGATCTGGAAGGCGGCCCGCCGCTTGAGCACCAGGCCGATGCCGACGCGCGCCTCGAAGTCGCCGGTCCTGACGACGTCGGTGAGGTTGCGCAGGGCGGCGTGGTAGATCGGGCCGTCCTCCCACGTGGGCGTGCCGTCCTCGTCGTGGGCGTTGGCGGGGAAGAGCGTGACGAGAAGGTACGCGCCGTCGCGGATCTCGATCGGCCGGCCGGGGCCGTCCTCCACGAACTCGTCCACCCATCGCACGTTGTAGCCGGGGATCTCGCCGTCGAGGTCGATGACGACGCGATCGTACGTCCTGTGCCTGGCGTACCGTACGCCGGTCACGACGGCGGGCTCGATGCCGTCGCGCCGGACGTCCACCTCGGAGGTGCTCGTGGGGGCGTCGGGGCCGGGTGTGTCACGGGCCGTGACGGACGACCTGGTGGGGCCGGGCGACCCAGGCAGGGCGGTCTGCTGGGCCGGGCCGCAGGCCGTGAGCGCGGTGAGACAGGCCAGCGAGGCGAGGGCGCGCGAGCGCGGCGACCGGCGACCGGGCGGGGATGGCGAGCGCATGCCCGGTAGATGCCCCGGCCCGTGTCGCCGCAAGCGGTGTTCCCCGCACATCGCGCGGCTCTTTCCGGCCCGCGACCGGGCGAAACACGCAAAGGGGCCGGGGCCGGGCGGACACCGGCCGTCCGGCCCCGGCCGTACCGAAACTTATGCAAATGCATTTACCGAGGTGGTACTCTCCGCGACATGGACGAGCGATTCGTGGTCGACACCTGGCATTACGTCCTGGCCAAGCACGCCAAGGCCATGTGCGCCCTGGAACGCGAGCTGGGCGACCGGCACGCCCTGGGGCCCAGCGAGTTCGAGGTGCTCGACCGCATCGTCCACCACGACAGGAAGCTGCGCATCCAGGAGCTCTGCGACGAGGTGCACCTGAGCCAGAGCGCCCTGTCACGGGTGGTGGCGCGGCTGGAGAAGGCCGAGCTGGTCTCGCGCGGCGTGTGCGACGCCGACCGGCGGGGCGTCTACGTGTCCATCACCGACGCGGGCCGCACCCGGCACGCCGAGGCGCTGCCCACGCAGCGCGCCGTCCTGCTCCAGGTCTTCGCCGAGGCCCCCGTCCCCTGACGAAGCCGTCAGGGAGCGGTGACGCGGTCGATGACCAGCGGGAGCCGTCCGGTGTCGGCGGGGGCCACCGCGTAGCCGCCGTCCAGCGCCTCCAGCGCCCGCTCGAAGCGGTCCGCCTCGTCCGCGTGGAGGGTCAGCAGCGGCTGTCCCTCGCGCACCGTGTCGCCCGGCTTGGCGTGCAGCGTGACGCCCGCGCCCGCCGACACGGGGTCCTCCTTGCGCGCCCGCCCGGCGCCGAGCCGCCAGGCGGCCAGCCCGACGGCATATGCGTCGAGCCGGGTGAGCACGCCCGACGCGGGCGCCTCCACTGTGGTGGTCTCGGCCGCCCTCGGCAGCCGGGCGTCGGGGTCACCGCCCTGGGCGGCGACCATGCGGCGCCAGGCGTCCATCGCCGAGCCGTCGGCCAGCGCCTTCGCCGGGTCCTTGCCGGACACCCCGGCGGCGGCCAGCATCTCCCGGGCCAGGCGTAGGGTCAGCTCGACCACGTCGGCGGGCCCTCCTCCGGCCAGCACCTCGACGGCCTCCTCGACCTCCAGGGCGTTGCCCACGGCCAGCCCGAGCGGCCGGTCCATCGCCGTCAGCAGCGCGACCGTGCGCACGCCCGCGTCCGTGCCCAGCGCGACCATCGTCTCGGCCAGTTCCCTCGCCGTCTCCGTGGTCTTCATGAACGCCCCCGAGCCGACCTTCACGTCGAGGACGAGCGAGCCGGTGCCCTCGGCGATCTTCTTCGACATGATCGAGGAGGCGATCAGCGGGATGGACTCCACAGTGCCGGTGACGTCGCGCAGGGCGTACAGCTTCTTGTCGGCGGGCGCGAGTCCTGAGCCGGCGGCGCAGACGACCGCCCCGGCCTCGCGCAGGACGTGCAGCATCTCGTCGTTGGAGAGCGAGGCCCGCCAGCCGGGGATCGACTCGAGCTTGTCGAGCGTGCCGCCGGTGTGGCCGAGGCCGCGGCCCGACAGTTGCGGCACGTACGCGCCGCACGCCGCCACGAGCGGCGCCAGCGGCAGGGTGATCTTGTCGCCGACGCCGCCGGTCGAGTGTTTGTCGGCGGTGGGGCGATCGAGGGCGGACCAGTCCATCCGCTCGCCCGAACGGATCATGGCCTGGGTCCAGGCGGCGATCTCGCGCCGGTCCATCCCGTTGAGCAGGATCGCCATGGCCAGCGCCGACATCTGCTCGTCGGCCACGCCGCCGCCGGTGTAGGCGTCGATCACCCAGTCGATCTGGGCGGTCGTCAGTTCGACGCCGTCACGCTTGGCGCGGATGACCTCGATGGCGTCCATCACGAGCTCCGGCTGAGGTCCTGCGGGCCGAACGCGTACGGCAGGATCTCACGCATCGGCTTCGGCCCGTCGACGGTCTCGACCAGCAGGTCGTCACCGCCGAACTCGTAGAGGAGCTGGCGGCAGCGCCCGCACGGCATCAGCAGCTCGCCGTGGCCGTCGACGCAGGTGAAGGCCACCAGCCGGCCGCCGCCCGACTGGTGCAGCGCCGACACCAGGCCGCACTCGGCGCACAGGCCGACGCCGTAGGAAGCGTTCTCCACGTTGCAGCCGGTGACCACCCGGCCGTCGTCGACCAGCGCCGCCGCCCCCACGGGGAACTTGGAGTAGGGCGCGTACGCGTTGCGCATGGCCTCGGCGGCCCTGGCCCGCAGGGTCTCCCAGTCGATGCTCAATGTTGTTCCCCCCTGCGGTAGCTCACGCCGTCGGCCTTGGGCATGCGCAGCCGCTGCGAGGCGACCAGCAGCACGATGAGCGTGAGCACGTGCGGCGTGATGAAGACGAACTCGTTCGGCAGCTGGTCGACGGTCAGCCAGAGCCAGAACAGCACGACCATACCCACGGCGGCTGCGGCCATCGCGGTGTACTGCCTGGCGCCTGTGGTGACCATCTCGGCCGGTTGGCCCGAGGCCAGCAGGCGCCGGACCCGCAGCCCGAGGTAGATGAGCAGCAGCACGGCGCCGAACAGGAAGAACGAGGTGACCGCTCCCGAACTGCGCAGCTGCAGGCCGTCGGCGTAGCCGAACAGCGCGGCGGCGCCCGCGAGCCCGCCCGGCCGCCAGTTGCCGAAGATCATGGCGGCCAGGCCGATGAAGCCGCGGCCCGCCGTCTGGCCCTCGACGTATTTCGTGGAGACGAAGACGAGGAACACGCCGCCGAGCCCGGCGAACGCGCCGGAGATGACGACGGCGACGTACTTGATCAGGTAGACGTTGACGCCCAGCGACTCGGCCGCCCACGGGTTCTCGCCCGCCGAGCGCAGCCGCAGGCCGAAGGACGTGTGCCAGAGCACGAAGTACGTCAGCGGCAGCAGGAGGACGGCGAGCAGCACCAGCAGGTTGACGTTGTGGGTCACCCCGCGCAGCATGCCGGCGAGGTCGGACAGCAGGAACCAGTGGGTGTTCTCCAGCCGCCCGAGCAGGTCGGGCCCGTCCGACAGCAGCGGCAGGCTGGGTCTGGGCGGCGGAGAGGTGATCGCGGGCGAGGTGGTGATGCCCGCGCCGGCCTCCGCCGCGGGGGTGCCCTCCTTGTAGAGCACCTCCGACAGGAAGCGGGTGACGCCGGGGCCGAGCAGGTTGATCGCGACGCCGCTGATGATGTGGTCGACGCCGAACGTCACGGTGGCGATCGCGTGCAGCAGCCCGCCGAGCGCGCCGCCGAGCAGGCCCGCGACCAGCGCCGCCACGGCGCCCCACTGGTATCCGGCCCACCCGGCGAACCAGGTGCCGAGCACCATCATGCCTTCGAGGCCGATGTTGACCACGCCGGCCCGCTCGGCCCACAATCCGCCCAGCCCGGCCAGACCTATCGGCACCGCCAGCAGCAGCGCGGCGGCGAACGTGCCGGACGAGGTGATGTCGTCGTAGCCGGTGACGACCCGCACCAGCGACAGCAGCAGGAGGAGCACGGCGACGCCGACGAGCACCACGTGGTATTTCGCGACCCTGGTCATGCTCCCACCTCAACCGGAGAGTTCCCGCCGAGCTGCCGGGCCGCCCGGCGTTCTTCGAGTCTGAGCGCGAGGCGGTTGGTCACCTCGTTGGCGACGACGACCAGCAGCACGATCACGCCCTGGATGATCGTGATGACCGACGGCGGCACCTCCGCGATCTGCAGCGCTCCCTGCGCCCGGTCGAGGAACGCGAACAGCAGCGCCGCGATCGCGATGCCCACGGGTTTGTTCCTGCCGAGCAGCGCCACCGCGATGCCGAGGAAACCGAGCCCGGCGGTGAAGTTGGAGTTGAAGGCACCCCGGTCGCCGAGGATCTCGGGCAGGCCGATGAGCCCGGCGATCGCCCCGGACATCACCATCGCCGCGATCACCATCGTCTTGGGGTTGACGCCGGAGGCGAGCGCCGCCGGGCCGTTGAGCCCGCTGGCCTTGACGTCGAAGCCGAACCGGGTGCGCTCCAGCACCACCCAGACCACCAGGCCGAGCACGACCGCCACGAGCAGGAACCCCCACACGCCGCCGCCCCGGGTGGGCGGGAGCATGCCGAACCAGTCGAAGAAGAAGTTGAGGTTGGGGAACATGGCCGACTCGGGCAGGTCGGGCGTGGTCGTGGTGAGCTCGCCCGCGTCACGCTGCCCGGCGAACGGGCCGCGTACGAGGTAGGAGGTCAGGTTGATCGCGATGTAGTTCAGCATGATCGTCGCGATGACCTCGTTCACGCCCCTGGTCACCTTCATGACCGCGGGGATGAGCGCGTAGAGGCCGCCGACGGCCGCGGCGACCAGGATGATCACCGTGATCTGGATCGGCTTGGGCGCGGTGAACGTCGAGCCCACGTACGCCGCGCAGATGGCGGCCAGGCGGTACTGGCCTTCGACGCCGATGTTGAAAAGGTTCATGCGGAAGCCCACGGCCACCGCAAGACCGGCGATGAACAGCGGCACCGCGCGGTTGAGGAAGGCCGCGATGCCGTTCGACTGGGAGCGGGCGCTCGCGCCGAAGTCGAAGAAGGCGGCGAACGCGGTGAGCGGGTCGGCTCCCGCGGCGACGATGGCGACGCTGCAGATCGCGATCGCGAGGATGATGGCGACGACGGCGCCGGCGACGGTGAACAGCGCCCGGTTGAGCCCGGCGGGCATCACGACTCCTCGGTTCCGGCGATCGCGCCGGTCATGTAGCCGCCCAGCCGCTCGGGCGTGATGTCGGACGGGTCGAGCGCGGCCACGAGCCGGCCGCGGTAGATCACCTGGATGCTGTCGGACAGGCCGATCAGCTCGTCGAGGTCGGCGGAGATGAGCAGCACGGCCAGCCCGGCAGCGCGGGCCTCGCGCAGGTGGTCCCAGATCGCGGCCTGGGCTCCGACGTCCACGCCCCGGGTGGGGTGGGCGGCGATGAGGAACGCGGGCTCGCCGCTCATCTCGCGGCCCACGATGAGTTTCTGCTGGTTGCCGCCGGACAGCGCGAGGGCCAGCGTGTCGACGCCGGGCGTGCGTACGTCGTAGTCCTGGACGATGCGCCAGGTGTCGGACTTGGAGGCCGCCCGGTTGATCCAGATGCCGCTGCGCGCGGGCCTCCTGGTCTGGTGGCCGAGCACGCGGTTCTCCCACAACGACGCCTCCAGCAGCAGTCCCTGCCGGTGGCGGTCCTCCGGGATGTAGCCGATGCCGGCCTCCCTGCGTCTCAGGGTGGACCAGCCGCTGAGGTCCTGGTCGCCCAGCGCGATGCCGCCGTGCGACGGGCGGATGCCCATGATCGCCTCGATCAGCTCGCTCTGGCCGTTGCCCTCGACGCCGGCCAGGCCGAGGATCTCGCCTTTGTGGATCTCGAACGACACGTCGTCGAGGAGCAGCCGCCTGCCCTCCTCGCGCAGCAGGTCGATGTAGCGTTCGACCGGCATGCCCTTGGGCACGGCACGGTGGCCGTCGGCCTCCATGGTGAGGTGCGACACCTTCAGCATCACCGTGTCGGTCACGGTGGACTCGCGCGTCTCGGGCGTGGGCAGCTCGCTGCCCACCATCAGCTCGGCGAGCTGCCGGGCGGTCACCTCTCCCGGGTCGACGCTCGCGACGGTGGTGCCGCGCCGGATCACGGTGATCTCGTCGGCGATGTCGAGCACCTCGTCGAGCTTGTGGGAGATGAAGATGACCGTCAGGCCCTCGGCCGTGAGCTCGCGCAGGTTCTGGAAGAGCTCGTCGACCTCCTGCGGGACGAGCACGGCCGTCGGCTCGTCGAGGATGAGGATGCGGGCGCCCCGGTAGAGCACCTTGAGGATCTCGACGCGCTGCCGGTCGCCCACGCCGAGGTCCTCCACCAGGCGGCCGGGATCGACGCGCAGGCCGTGGGCGTTGGCCAGCTCGGTGATGCGCTTGCGCGCCGTGGCGACGTCGAGGAATCCGGCTGTGGTCGGCTCGGCGCCGAGGACGATGTTCTCCAGCACGGTGAAGTTGTCGGCCAGCATGAAGTGCTGGTGGACCATGCCGATGCCGGCGGCGATGGCGTCGCTCGGCGAGCGGAAGCTGACGTCCTTGCCGTCGACCTTGATCGTGCCCTCGTCCGGCTTCTGCATGCCGTAGAGGATCTTCATCAGGGTCGACTTGCCGGCGCCGTTCTCCCCGACGATGGCGTGTACGGTGCCCTGCCGGACCGAGATGCGGATGTCGTGGTTGGCGACGACGCCGGGGAAGCGTTTGGTGATGCCCTCGAGCTCGACGGCGGGTCGCGCCGTGTCGAGGGTGTCGGAGCTCATGTGCTCACCGCTCGCAGATCGTTGGTCGGTGCTGGCTCACTTCGCCTCTCCTAGAAGCAGGGCGGCATGGCCGAAGGCCCGAAGTTGCGGACTCCGGGCCCTCGGATGTCGGTCGCGCCCCTTGACTACGGCTTGGACGGGACCGTGATCTTGCCCTCGACGATGTCCTTCTTGGCCGCGTCGAGTTCGTCCTTGATGTCGTCGATCTCGCCGCCCGTGGTGGACAGGCCGACGCCGTCGACCTTGAGATCGTAGGTGATGTCGGTGCCGCCCTTGGCGCCGCCCTGGAAGGCCTTGATGAACTCGAACACGCCGACGTCGACGCGCTTCAGCATCGAGGTCATGATGACCCCTTGGAGGTCGGTCTCCTTGACGGTCTGGCGCTGGTCGGAGTCGACGCCGATGGCCTTCTTCTTGGCCGCGGCCGCCGCCTGGAACACGCCGAGGCCGGAGTCGCCGGCGGCGTGGTAGACGATGTCGGCGCCGTCCTGGAACATCTTCTCGGCCGCGACCTTGCCCTTGTCGGGGGCCTTGAAGCCGGAGAAGTCGCCGTCAGGCGTCAGATACTTCACGTCGATCTTGGCGTCCGACTTGACCGACTTCACGCCGGCCTCGAAGCCCGCCTGGAACTTCTTGATCAGGTCGTTCTCCACGCCGCCGACGAAGCCGACGTGGCCGCTCTCCGCCTTGGTCGCGGCGGCGACGCCCGCCAGGTAGGAGCCCTGCTCCTCGGCGAACAGCAGGCCCGTCACGTTGGGTGCGTTGGAGGCGGAGTCGACGACCGCGAACTGGATGTCGGGGTATTCCTCCGCGGTCTTCTTGATGTCCTCGCCGTAGGCGAAGCCGACGCCGATGATGGGGTTGTAGCCGGCGTCGGCCAGCTGGCGCAGCAGGTCGCCGCGGTTGGAGCCGTCGGAGGCCGGGCTCAGCTCCTTGATCTCCGCACCGAGCTCCGTCTTGGCCTTCTCCAGGCCCGCGTACGCGGCGTCGTTGAACGACTTGTCGCCGCGCCCGCCGATGTCGAAGGCCAGCCCGACCTTGAGCGTGCCCTCGGCCTCGCCGGCCGGCGCCTCGCTCGCCGTGGTGCCCCCACCAGTGTCTCCGCCGCAGGCGGCCGCTGCCATGAGCATGACGCCGGCCACCGTGCCGACCGCCATCCTGCTGAATCGCTTGCCGAGCAAGGCGACTCCTTCCATTTCCCGCCGTCTTCCTCCGCTGCGAGTTCGTCGCGCGCGCGTCAAGGACCGTACGGCACCTGCACGGAAGATAGTTGCTTGACCAGGGCTTACCAAACCAGCACACAGGGTCGCAACCGCTCCGTTATCGACATCAGGCGCGTCCGTGACCTGAAGCGAGCGTCAGGCTCACGATAGGTTTTGCCCAAGTTCGAGTCTGGATCACTCTTGCCCCCGAGCAGATCATGGCGGACATTCCCAGCGACGGCGGAATTTTCCTATCGGAGCACCGTATGCATGCATGCAAGGTCTTGTCCGTGCCCCTGGTCGCGTTACTCGTCGCGACCTTGACCGGCACCCCGCCCGCCACAGCCGACACCCCCGCCATCAGGATCGACGGCAACGCCACCCAGCCGGTCTTCTCCAGGGCCGACGCCATCGCGCAGACGGTGTTCGTCGAGGTCGAGGGGACCGACAGCGACAACGACGGCAGACCGGACCGCGTCGCCGTGGACATCCTGCGGCCCAAGGAGACCGACGACGGCCTGAAAGTCCCCGTGATCATGGAGGCCAGCCCGTACTACGCGGGCGGCAACGACGTCTCCAACCACCCGGTGGACGTCGACGAGAACGGCGAACCGCTGCCCGGCCTGCGCGCCGACGCGGCCAAGACGGTGCCCCAGCCGTTCGACGGCTACTACGACAACTACTTCGTGCCCCGCGGCTATGCCATCGCGCTGGTCGAGAACCTCGGCAGCGGCCGCGCCACCGGCTGCCCCACCTCCGGTGACCGCAACGAGACGGCCGGGCCCAAGGCCGCGATCGACTGGCTGAACGGCCGCGCCAAGGGCTTCGACGCCGACGGCGCCCCCGTCGAGGCCACCTGGTCCACGGGCAAGGTCGGCATGATCGGCGTCTCGTACAACGGCACGCTGCCGAACGCGGTCGCCGCGACCGGGGTCAAGGGACTGGAGACGATCGTCCCGATCGCCGCGATCTCCAGCTGGTACGACTACTACCGCGCCAACGGCGGCGTCCTGGCGCCGGGCGGCTTCCAGGGCGAGGACCTGGACGTGCTCGCGAAATACGTACTGACCAGGGAGAACGGCCAGGAGGTCTGCGGCGCGCTGATGGACCGGCTCACCGCCGAGCAGGACCGGGTCACCGGCGACTACAGCCCGCTCTGGGACGCCCGCAACTACATGAACGACGTCGGCAAGGTCAGGGCCAGCGTCTTCCTCGTGCACGGGCTCAACGACTGGAACGTCAAGACCAAGCAGTTCGCGCAGTGGTGGTACGCCCTGGCCAAGCGGAACGTGCCGCGCAAGATCTGGCTGCACCAGGGCACCCACATGAGCCCCTTCAACCTGCGCACCGCCGAGTGGCTGCGCCAGTTGCACGGCTGGTTCGACCACTGGCTGCACGGCATCGACTCCGGCATCATGCGCGAGCCCCAGGCGGACGTGGAGAGCGCGGTCGGCCAGTGGGCCCAGCACGCCAGGTGGCCGCTGCCCGGGACGTCCACGGTGCCGCTCTGGCTGGGCTCGGGTTCGAGACTGGGCCTGCTGCCGCGACCGCTGTCACGTAAGGAGTCGTTCACCGACCAGAAGACGAGGACGGCCGAGCAACTCGTGGAGGCCACGGGCACCGATCCGAACCGGCTGGCGTACACGACCGGCGTGCTCCCCGCCGACGTGCGCATCTCCGGGACGCCCACGGTCTCGGTGCGGGCCTCGCTGAAGGACGGCGCGTCGCCGTACCTGACGGCGTTGCTGGTGGACTACGGAACGGACGAGCGCCCGAACGGCAGCCTCGTCTCGACCGGCCAGAGCTACTGCTACGGCGAGAGCGTCCCCGACGACTCGGGCTGCACGACGCTGAGGAGGCTCGGCACCGCCGTGACCCCCTACAAGATCGTCACCCGGGGCTGGCTGGACGTGCGCAACCGGCACCGCCCGGACCGGACCGAGCCGCTTCGGCCCGGCAAGGAGTACGGGTTCACCTGGGACTTCCAGCCGACCGACTACGTGTTCAAGAAGGGGCACCGGCTGGGCCTGGTGATCATCTCGACCGACGTCGACTACACCCTGCGCTACCCGCCGGGCACGAGGATCACGGTCGCGCCGGGGCGTTCGTCCCTGCGGCTGCCCGTGACGTGGGGCCGGCTGATGTGACGGCGAAGGCCCGCCGCGGGTGCGGCGGGCCTTCGAGTGTCAGGCGGGCCCTCGTGCCGGGTTTCAGGCGAGGGCGGAGGTGATGGAGTCGAGCGGGCCGACCTCCCACAGCGAGGTGAGCGCGGTGGTGGCCATCACCCGCACGCCCATCGAGATCGCCTTCTCGTCGACGTCGAACGTGCCCTGATGGATGTCGTAGGTGCAGCCGTCGGGCGAGCGCGTGCCGAGGCGGGCGAACGCACCGGGGATCGACTCGAGGTACCAGGCGAAGTCCTCGCCGCCGAGCGACTGCTGCGTCGGGACGACCGCGCCCGCGCCGAGCGCGCGTTCGGCTGCCTCGCTCAGCATCTCGACGCTCACCTCGTCGTTGACGACGGGCGGCACGCCGCGTGTGTAGTCCATCGTGGCCTCGACGCCGTAGGCGCCGGCCACCGCCTCCAGCAGCGACTTGATCAGGTCGGGGGCGGCGTGCCAGGCGTTCTCGTCGAGGCAGCGCACCGTGCCCTCGGCGATGCCGTCGTCGGGGATCGCGTTGGCGGCCGAGCCGGCCTCGACCTTGCCCCAGACGAGGCTGAGCGACGAGCGCGGGTCGACCCGGCGCGACAGCGCGGCGGGCAGCTCGGTGAGGATCTTGGCCAGCGCGAAGACGAGGTCGGCGGTCAGGTGGGGGCGGGCGGTGTGGCCGCCGGGGCCCGCAACCCGGATGGACAGCTTGTCGCAGGCGGAGGTGATCGGGCCGTTCCTGAGCCCGATCTGGCCGACGTCGACGCGGGGATCGCAGTGGAGGCCGAAGATGCGGTCGACGCCGCTGATGCCGCCGTGGGCCATGACCTCGAGCGCGCCGCCCGGCAGTTCCTCGGCGGGCTGGAAGATCAGGCGTACGCGGCCGGGCAGCAGACCGGCGGCGGCCTGCTGGGCGAGGAAGAGCGAGGTGCCGAGCAGGATCGTGGTGTGCACGTCGTGGCCGCAGGCGTGGCAGGCCCCCGCCACGGTCGAGTGGTAGGAGACGTCCTTCTCGTCCTGCAGCGGCAGCGCGTCGATGTCGGCGCGCAGCGCGATGGTCGGGCCGTCGCCGCTGCCCACGTCGCAGATCAGGCCGGTGCCGCGGGGCAGCACCGATGGGGCCAGCCCGGCGGCCGTGAGCCGCTCGGCGATGCGCTGTGTCGTGCGATATTCGGCGAAGGCCAGCTCAGGGTGCATGTGGAGGTCGCGGCGGAACGCCACGAGATCCTGCTCGGTCTCCGCCAGGAACGCGTCGAGTTCTCCCCGAAGCTCACGTCCCCGCATATGTCACCGTCCCGTCCCAATGCCGCTCTGCCCCGAACGCCTCGGGTCACGCGGCTCATGCGCTGTGAAAACTCGTCCATCCCCGCAGGGGCGCCCGGATCGGGCGGCCGCCCGGCGAAGCAAAAGACACACCCACTGGTGTCGGGTGCGCGAGATCGTCAGCACGGGCTTGCGTTCGTCGGTCGCGAGTGCCGCCGCGGCCCGGGAGCACAGCGGTCGGCCGTGAGCCCGATGGCGATGCTTCGACTTTATCGCCCTCGCGCGGGCTCCCGGTGACAGATACACCAAAAGTTAGCCGATGGCATGCCCGTAACCTGGGGTGGGTCACGGTAAGTGAGGGGTTGCGTGATCCTGAAATAGTCACAAGGGATCAGTAGATGGTGACCCGTTGTCGCCAGTTCCAAACGTGGTCAGCGATTCCGAATCCTGTCACCTTCCGTCATGGTCATCACACTTCGACGATGGCTGCCTCTGAGAAGAATGCGTGCTTCACTCGCTATATGATCACTAATATCCCGTTCGGGGAGAAGTATGCTGGGTTGAGCATCTTCGAGCCGGTCGAGGGGACCCTGGTGGTCGTGCCCTCGCTCTCCCTCCCGCAGGACGAGCTCCGCCGCATCACGGGAGTCAGGTCGTACGAGGAGCGCCTGCTCTTCTTGCTGCTCACGCTGCGGGAGCCCGGGGTCAAGGTGATCTACCTCTCCTCCGCGCCCATCGATCCCGACATCATCGACTATTACTTCAGTTTCCTCCCCGATCCCGACGACGCCGCCAAGCGCCTCACGCTGATCACGCTCGACGACCCCTGGTCTCAGCCGTTGACCAGGAACCTGCTCTCCCGCCCCGACGCGATGGAGCAACTGCGATCGGCGATCGACGGTGACGCCTGGCTGGTGCCGTTCGTCCTCAGCGAGCTGGAGGAGGAGCTCGCATCGTCACTCAACGTGCCCCTCTACGGTCCCGCCACGTCCCTTTCCTATTACGGCTCCAAGAGCGGGGCCCGCGAGGTGGGACACGAAGCGGGTGTGCCGATGCCGCGCGGCTTCGGCGACCTGCGCACCGAGGTCGAGATCGAGGAGGCGATGGATGCGGTGCCGGGCGACCGGGTGATCGTCAAGCTGAACGACGGCTACTCCGGGCTCGGCAACGTGATCGTCGACAAGGGCGACAGGTCGCTGACCAGCTTCTCCGCGGCGGGAGAGACCTGGGCCAGCTACATCGCCAAGATCCAGGAGCGCGGGGCGGTGGTCGAGGAGTACATCGAGCACCGGCCGCTCTACTACCCGAGCGCGCTGGCCTGCATCACGCCCGGCGGTGACGCGCGGGTGGTGGCCACGCACGACCAGATTCTCGGCGGCGACAGCGGCCAGGTCTACCAGGGCTGCACGTTCCCGGCGGCGGAGGAGTACCGCGCCGACGTGGGAGCGTCGGCGGCCCGGATCGCCACCGCCCTGGCCGAGCGGGGCGTGGTGGGCGTGTTCGGGATGGACTTCTTCGCGCTCAAGGCCGACGCCGGGTACGCGGCGCTGCTGTGTGAGATCAACCTGCGGATCGGGGGCACCACGCATCCGTTCGGCGCCGCCATGCTGACGACCGGGGCCGCGTACGATGCGGCCACCGGTCTCCTCATGTCCGGAAATCAGCCGAAGTTCTACACTGCGACCGACAACTGTGCCTCGGTGAGCCTGCGCGGGCGCACCCCCGGCGAGATCGTCAGGACCGCCGAACGGCTCGGCGTCGGGTTCGACCCCGAGCGGCGTACCGGAAACGTCTTCCACCTGCTCGGAGCCGTGCCCGAGCACGGCAAGCTGGGTTTCACCTCGATCGGGAACTCACGCGAGGAAGCCGACGAACTGCACGCGCTCACCCGGCGTCTCTACTGCGGCCGGTGACGGAGGCCGCGCCGCGCAGCCCGCGTACGCCGATGACCACGAGGATGACGGCGAGCACGACGTTCACGACGACGAGGATGCCGTGCACCACATAGAAGCCGGTGGGATGACCGTCGGCCAAGTTAAACCACAGGTTCACCCACTCGAAGATCATAAATCCGCCGAGGATGATGAGGAATCCGGCGATCTTTCGCGACATGCCCATCTCTCTAGTATCGAAGGCGGATCTCCGGGGGATGTGTCGCCGCATGGGCATGCACACGGAGCTACGCTGAGACCGCCATGTGGACGAAAATCGTGCCAATTGCGGCATTCATCACCTCTGTCTCGCTCACCGGCGGGACCTCGTACGCCGCGCCGACGGCACCCGTCGGCGGCGAGGCACTCGGCAGCCATGGCCTGGTGTCGCCCGACGGCGTCAAGAAACCTCCCAAGAGCAAGGCTACGTCGTACGTCATCGCGGACGTCACCACGGGGACCGTGCTCGCGGCGAAGGATGCCCACGGCCGTTACCTGCCGGCCAGCACGCTCAAGGCGCTGACCGCGCTCACCCTCATCCCCAAGCTCGACAAGAACCGGGTGATCCGGCCGAGCCGCAACGCCTGCAACCAGGAAGGCAGTGCGGTCGGCCTGTCCGTCAAGGCGAAGTACAAGGTCGACGACCTGTTCAAGGGCCTGATGATGTCGTCGGGCAACGACGCCGCCATGGCCCTCGCCGAGACCAACGGCGGCCTGGACAAGACCATGCGCGACATGAACGCCGAGGCCAAGCGGCTCCAGGCGAACGACACGGTGGCGAAGACCCCGAGCGGCCTGGACAAGCCGGGCCAGAGCAGCTCGGCCTACGACCTGGCGCTGATCGCCCGCGCCGGCCTGGCCAACCCCGACTTCAAGCGCTACATCAGTACGAAGACCGCGAAGTTCCCCGCGCCCAAGGGCAAGCACTACGAGATCAGCAACCACAACAAGCTGCTCTGGCGCTACAAGGGCATGATCGGCGTCAAGAACGGCTGGACCTCGAAGGCCAAGGCCAGCTTCGTCGGCGCGGCCACCCGCGGCGGCCACACGATCGTGGTGAGCATCATGCGGCACGAGGGCTTCTTCTGGGACGAGGTGTCCAAGCTGCTCGACTGGGGCTTCTCGGTACGCGGGAAGGCGACGCCGGTCGGGAAGCTCGTCGACCCGATCCCCGAGCGGCAGGCCGCGCCCCAGCCGCAGGCGTCCACGTCCGTCACGCCCGCCGCCCAGCCGGCGCTGCTGGACCGGGCCGCCTCGGAGCAGACGAGCTCCACCAGGACCGTCGGGGCGGTGGTGATCGGCGGCGGGCTGCTGTTCGGCCTGATCTGGCTCGCGTACGGGATGCGCCGCAAGCGCGGCAGGTCACGGCTCTGACGACGTGCCCGGCGTGGGCACCGGCGACGGTGCGGGGGGCGGGCTGAACCCCGCCGTCGAGGTCCACGCGGCGACGAGCAGCACGAGCCGGGCCGAGAAGTTGATCCAGACGAGCAGGCCGACGACGACGGTGAACGCGCCGTAGACGGGGTTGCTCAGCGTCTGCCCGAGCAGCAGGGTCGCCGCCTGCTTGAGCACGCCGAACCCGATGGCGCCGAGCAGCGCGCCCCTGGCCAGCTGCCGGAACGGCAGCCCCGACTTGGCCACCCACCCGAGCAGGATCAGGAACAGCAGCCAGTCGGCGGCCACGCTCGCCGCCACTGCCGCGATCCTGAGCCCGAGCGTCACCAGCACGGACGAGTCGCCGAACAGGACGTGCAGCACCTTGTCCGTGGCCGTGGTGGCGAACCCGGCCACCAGCACCGAAAGGATCATCGTCGCCCCGACGATGACGAGCGAGGCGAGGTCGCGCAGCTTGCCGGCGACGAAACCGAGCGGCGGGACGGTCGTCATCGTCATCTCCCGCAACGCCTCGCGCAGCGCGTCGAGCGCGCCGAGCCCGGCGTACAGGAGCCCGAGCAGGCCGATGATCCCGGCGGTCTCCCTGGCCTGCGCGATGCCTTCGAGATCGAGCTGGCCCGCGAGTCCCGGCAGCCGTTCGGCGATCGCCTGCTGCAGCGCGTCGCGGGTGGCGTCGCTGGTCGTCACCGCGAACCCGAGCACCGCGTACGACAGCGCGAGGAGCGGGAAGAAGGACAGGAACGCGAAGTAGGTGACCGCGCCGGCCAGCCGGTCGCCCGACTGGAGCCGGTAACGCTGCACCGCCCTGATGAGGTGGTCGATCGAGGGTCGCCGGACCCGCCAGTAGGTGACCGTGCGGCGGCCCCAGGCCTTCGCCGGCTCGATCCGCTCCGCGACACTCGCCATCCCACTCCCATTCCCTGGACGATCAACCTTGCACGACCGTGCCCGCCGTTTCGATCAGGGACGTGAGAACCGTCGCCAGGTCGTGATGGAGCAACTGCCCGTCTCGCTTGACCGCACGCCCCGCGACCAGCACCGTGTCGACGGAGGCGGTGTCGGCGTTGAGCACGATCGCGCCGATCGGGTCCTGTGCCGCCGCCATGCCGGGCGTGTCGGTGCGCACCAGCACCAGGTCGGCCTGCTTGCCCGGCCGCAGTGACCCGACGACGTCGCCGAGCCCGGCCACCTGCGCCCCCTCGATCGTGGCCATGCGCAGCGCGTCGCGGGTGGTGAAGCCGGCCCCGGCGCCGTCGGGCCGGCCGCGTTCGAGGAGGTGGGCGGTGCGCATCTGGGCGAACATGTCGCCCGGCGAGCACACCACGGTGTCGGCGCTGAGCCCGGCCGGAATCCCCGCCGCCCTGGCCCGCCCGGTGATCGGGTAGCCGAGCCCCAGGTTCATCTCGTCGACCGGCGAGACCGAGACGCCGCCGCCGGCTGCGGCGATGCGCTCGAACTGCTCGTCGGTGTAGTCCAGCGCGTGGACGAAGGTGGTGGGGGTGGTGAGCAGCCCGTTCGCCTCCAGGAACGCCAGCCCCCGCGCGGCGCTGTCCGGGCCGTGCCCGCCGAGGTGCGCGGTGACCGGCAGGCCGAGCTCCGCCGCCATCCGCCACTCCTCGATCGCGCGCTCCTCACCGGCGATCTCCGGCCCGAGCGCGGCGATGACCATCGTGACCAGGCCCGGGGTGGCGGACAGCTCCTTGTGCACCCGGCGGGTCTCGCCCCGCAGGTCGCTGACCCGGCGCCCCCTCGGCGGGAGAGCCGCCCTCACGCCCGATGCCCCCTGAGCAGGGTCGAATCCAGGACAGGCGATCTTCGTGCGCTCTAGCCTGTGCATTCAGGACCGACCCAGGAGGCGCCTCGCCCATGGCCGAAATCAGCACCGGGCAGATGGTCAGGCTCCAGCGCGAACGAAGGGGCATGAGCACCACCGCGCTGGCGACCCAGTCCGGCTGCACCACCAGGCACATCGAGCTGATCGAACACGGCAAACGCACCCCGTCCCTCCCCCTCCTGCGGCAGATCGCCAAGGTGCTCGGCGTACGCACCACGGTCCTTTTAGGGGAGACGCCGCGCGACTCCCACGAGCCCAGCCGCCCCCAGATCCGCGACATCGAACGTGCCCTGTTCACGTGCCGCACGCTGACCCCCGACCTTGAGCCGCCCGACGCCGAACAGCTCACCGAGCGTGTGGCGGCCGCCCGCACCGCCTGGTTCACCTCGGCCCGCCGCTACTCGATCCTGATGGCGGCCCTGCCCTCGCTTCTCTCAGACGCCGAGAACCTCGCGCTCGAACGCACCCCGGGCGCCCGCAACGTCGCGACCGACGCTTACCTGCTGGCCAGGGGCGTGCTCAAACACCTCGGCCGGGTGGACCTCGCCCACCTGGCCGCCGACCGGGCCATGCGCTACGCCGAAGAGTCGGCCGATCCGCTGATGACGGCGTGGGCGTACTGGAGCCTCGGGCAGTCGATGTTGTCCGACGACATGCACCAGATCGCGTACGACGTCGCCCGGCGCGGCCTCGACGTGCTGGAGCCTCACGTCGCCGACGGCGACGAGCGCCACAGGAAGGCGCTCGGCGCGCTGCACCTGCTCGCGGCCGTCGGCGCCGCCCGCTCGGGCGACGACGACGAGGCCAGGGAACGGCTGCGCGGCCCCGCCACGCAGCTCGCGGAGCGGGTCCGCGAGGGGTCGGACTGCTACGACCTGGCCTTCTTCGGGCCGACCAACGTCGCCATCCACATGGCCAGCATCGAGAACGACGCCGGCCGCCCCGACGCCGTGCTGCGCATCGCCGACGACATCGACCTGCGCCGCACACCGTCCATCGAACGGCGGACCACCCACCTGTGCCACGTGGCCCGCGCCTGCGAGGACCTCGGCGACGACGCGGCCAGCCTGCTCCACCTGCTGCGCCTGGAGCGGGAGAGTCCCGAGGAGCTCGCCCACAAGCCGCTGCTGCGCGAGATGGTCAGGGCGCTGGCCCGTCGGGCGCGGCCGTCGTGGGCGCCGGAGGTGCGTTTCCTGGCCGAGCGGCACGGGATCCTGATCTGACACGCGAACTCTGAGTTCGGTGCATGCGAACTGGGAGATCCTTCGCCTCAGTTCGTCACCGAACGGCGTCCCGATGCCACTCTGCGTTCATGACCTCAGCGCCGAGTGCCGATCTCGTCATGGAAAAACTGCTGCAGGAGGCGGTACGCGAGTTCCCCGGCTGGGATTTCGACCGCGACCCCTCCGGCTGGACGGCCGTCCGCGGTGAGACCCGGTTCACCCGGCACAGCCTGGCCGCCCTGCGGGCGCTGCTGCGGGTGCACCGGGTGGTGCGGCGCGGCTGAGCTCGCGCGGCCTCCCATGGGAGGGGCAGGAAATCTCCAAGGCGCTTCGTGGCGCGGTTGGCCGGTGACCCCGGCGGGGATGGTCGGGAGCCCGGCCCGGCGTTCGCGCGGGGCTCGGCGGGTTCGCTGATCACCGTCCGAGGAGATCACCATGAACGATCAGCGGTTCGGCGTGCACTCCGAGGTGGGCACGCTGCGCAAGGTCATCGTGCACCGGCCGGAGCTCAGCCTCAGGCGGCTCACCCCGTCCAACAGCGACCAGTTGTTGTTCGACGACATCCTCTGGGTCGAGCAGGCGCAGCGGGAGCACGACGCGTTCGTGGCCCTGATGCGCGAGCGCGGCATCGAGGTCCATTACCACCAGCAACTGCTGGCCGAGGCCCTGGACTCCGGTTTCGACGCCAAGTGGCACGCCATCGAGGAGACCGTCACCCACCTGACGGTGGGCCCGATCCTCGTCGACACCGTCAGGGAGACCCTGGCCGGGTGGAGCGGCGACAGGCTGGCCGCCCACCTGATCGGCGGCCTGACCAAGGAGGAGTTCGGGACGGCGGGGATGGAGCAGTCCTCGCTGGTCGCCGCGGCGGGCGAGAGCGGGGAGTTCATCCTCCCGCCGCTGCCCAACTCGCTCTACCAGCGCGACCCCTCCGCCTGGTTGTACGGCGGCGTCGCCCTCAACCCGATGTTCTTCCCCGTCCGGCTGCTGGAGACGATGAACCAGTCGACGATCTACCACCACCACCCGATGTTCGCGGGGCAGGACTTCGGCTTCTGGTATCCGTTCGCGGGCGACGACCAGCGCTTCAACGAGAAGAGTTACGGGACGGCCGCGATGGAGGGCGGCGACATGATGCCCGTCGGCAACAGGACGGTCGCCGTCGGCATCAGCCAGCGCACCACGACGCGCACCATCGAGCACCTCGCGCTGTCGTTGTTCGCGGCCGAGGTGGCCGATCGGGTGATCGCGGTCCACGTGCCGAAGAGCCGGTCGTACATGCACCTCGACACCGTCTTCACGCTGCTCGACGTCGACAAGGCCACGGCGTACCCGCCGTTCCTCGAAGCGGCGGCCACCTACTCGCTGCGGCCCGGCGACAAGCCGGGCACCCTCGACGTGCGGCGCGACACCGGCTTCGTGAACGCGCTGGAGGAGTCGCTGGGCCTGCGCCGCCTGGACGTCATCCCCACCGGCGGCGACGACCACCAGCGGGCCCGCGAGCAGTGGGACTCGGGCAACAACTTCTTCGCGCTGTCGCCCGGGGTCGTGGTCGGCTACCGCAAGAACCAGTTCACCAACCGCAAGCTGCGCGAGCACGGCGTCGAGGTGATCGAGATCGACGGTTTCGAGCTGGGCAAGGGCCGCGGGGGCGCGCGGTGCATGACCTGCCCGATCCTGCGCGACGACGTCTGAGCGCCCCCTGCCGTCCGCTACGCCGTGGGCAGGAAGCCGACCCGGTCGCGCACCTGGGCCATCGTCTGCCTGGCCACCGCCGACGCCCGCTCGGCGCCGATCGCGAGCATCCGGTCGAGCTCCTTCTCGTCGGCCAGCAGCTTCTCCGTGCGCTCCCTGATCGGCGAGAACGCCTCCACGACGGCCTCGGCGACGTCCTTCTTGAACGTGCCGTAGCCCTGCCCCGCGTAGCGGGCCACCAGGTCGGGGATGGGCGTGCCGGTCAGCGCCGACTGGATGCGCAGCAGGTTGCTGATGCCCGGTTTGTTCTCCTCGTCGAACAGCACCTCCGAGCCCGTGTCGGTCACCGCGCGCATGACCTTCTTGCGCAGCGGGCCGGGCTGCTCCAGGACGTCGAGGATGCCGGCCGGGCTGGAGGACGACTTGCTCATCTTCGCCGTCGGGTCCTGCAGGTCGGTGATCTTCTCGACCTCCTTCAGGATGTACGGCTCCGGCAGGGTGAACGTCTCGCCGAACCGGTGGTTGAAACGCCCGCCAAGGTCGCGCGTGAGCTCGAGGTGCTGCTTCTGGTCGGCGCCCACCGGGACCCGGTCGGCCTGGTAGAGCAGGATGTCGGCCGCCTGCAGGATCGGGTAGGTGAACAGGCCGACGCTGGCGGCGCTCTCCCCGAACTTGGCGGACTTGTCCTTGAACTGCGTCATCCTGGCCGCCTCGCCCATCCCGGTGAGGCAGTTGAGTATCCAGGCGAGCTCGCTGTGCTCGCGCACGTGCGACTGCACGAAGATCGTCGACCGCTCGGGATCGAGGCCGGCGGCGAAGAGCTGCGCGGCGGCCACGCGGCTGCGGCGGCGCAGCGCGTCGGGCTCGGTCGGCACCGTGATCGCGTGGAGATCGACCACGCAGTAGAACGCGTCGTGGGTCTCCTGCAAGGTGACCCACTGGCGGACCGCACCCAGGTAGTTGCCCAGGTGGAAGGAGTCCGCTGTGGGCTGGATGCCGGAGAGTACACGAGGTCTGGCCATAGCAGGCAATTGTGTCAGGAATCCTGGTCGGGCGGCGACTCGACCACGGGACGGCGTTTCACCCGCACCCTGGCGATACGGCGCCCGTCGAGCTCGGTGACGCTCATCTCGAAGCCCAGCACCTCCACCTTCTCCCCGACGGCGGGCACATGCCCCAGCATGGCCATGACGAATCCGGCCAGCGTCTCGTAAGGGCCGTCCGGCAGCCTGATGCCGGTCTCGGTCGCGAAGTCGTTGAGGTTCGTCAGGCCGTCGATCTCGATCTCACCCGCCGGCAGAACCACGACGTCGTCCTCCAGGTCGTATTCGTCCCTGATGTCGCCGATCAGTTCCTCGACCAAATCCTCCATCGTGACGATACCGGCCGTGCCGCCGTACTCGTCCACCACGATCGCCAGGTGCTGGCCCTCCGCGCGCATCTCGTTGAGCGTGGTGAGCAGCCGCTTGGACGCGGGCACGAACTTGGCCGTCCTGATCGGCACGACCGCGCTGATCGGCTCGTTGCGCCCGGCGAGCTCGGGGTCGAGCAGGTCACGCACGTGCACGAACCCGACGACGTCGTCGTACGACTCGCGGTAGACGGGGAAACGCGAGTGCGGGAGCCCGGCGGCCAGGCGGGCGGCGGCGTCCAGCGGCGTGTCCGCCTCCATGAACTCGACCTCCGTACGCGGCAGCATCACCTCCCTGAGCTGCCGCTTGCCCGCCGCGAACACCTCCGCGATCAGCTTGCGCTCGTCGGCGGTCAGATCGGTGTGGCCGACCACCATCTCGCGCAGTTCCTCGGTGGTGACCTCCTCCCTGTCGGCCTTCGGGTTGCCGCCGAGCAGCCGGACCACGCCGTCGGTGGACTTCGACAGCGCCCAGATGATCGGGCGCGACAGGACGGCGAGCCGGTCGAGGAACGGCGCCACGTACAACGACAGCCCTTCGGCCCGCTGCAGCGCCAGCCGCTTGGGGGCCAGCTCCCCCAGCACGAGCGACACGTACGAGATGAGCAGCGTCACCAGCACGAGCGAGAGCACGGGGGCGACGGCGCCGGGCACCCGCCACGTCTCGAGCACGGGCACGAGCTGGGCGGCCAGCCGGTCGGCGCCGAACGCGGCCGACAACATGGTGGCCACCGTCACGCCGATCTGCACGGCGGACAGGAAGCGGTTGGGATCGCGGGCGAGCTTGGCGACACGTTCGCCCCTGCGGCCCCGCTGTGAGAGCTGGCGTACCTGGCTGTCCCTCAGGGACACCATCGCCATCTCGGCGGCGGCGAAGAAGCCACCGATCAGAATGAAGAGCAGGACCAGGGCGATGTTGGCCGCGACGGTGTCAAACATGGTGGTTGGCAGCGTACTCGGCCACTTTCCCGCGTATGCTGAACGGCAAGCCGTACAAAATCAAACATATTTGAACAGGAGTACACATGAGGCTGCTGGTCACGGGTGGTGCCGGATACGTCGGCAGCGTCGTCGCGGCCCAGCTCGTCGAAGCGGGCCACGACGTGACCGTACTCGACGATCTGTCGACCGGGCACGAGGACGCCGTGCCCGAGGGCGCCCGATTCGTCCGGGCGGACATCACGCAGGCGCACGACGCGCTCGACGGCGTCGACGCGGTGCTGCACTTCGCGGCCAAGTCGCTGGTCGGGGAGTCGGTGGCCAAGCCCGGCCTCTACTGGGCCAACAACCTCGGCGGCACCCTGGCCCTGCTCGACGCCATGCGCGACAAGGGCGTGGCCAGGATCGTGTTCTCCTCGACCGCGGCGACGTACGGCGAACCCGAGCGCTCCCCCATCCAGGAGAGCGACCCGACGCGCCCGACCAACCCCTACGGCGCCTCCAAGCTGGCCGTCGACACCGCGCTGACCGCGTTCGCGCAGGTGCGCGGCCTCGGCGCGGTGAGCCTGCGCTACTTCAACGTGGCCGGCGCCCAAGGCCGCTACCGCGAGCGGCACACCGTCGAGACCCACCTCATCCCCAACGTGCTGAAGGTCGCGACCGGCGAGCGCGACAACGTGAGCGTGTTCGGCACCGACTACCCGACGCCCGACGGCACCTGCGTGCGCGACTACATCCACGTGTCCGACCTGGCCAGGGCCCACCTGCTGGCGCTCGGCGCGATCATCCCGGGCGAGCACAAGATCTACAACCTGGGCAGCGGCACCGGCTTCAGCGTGCAGGAGGTGATCTCGGTCTGCCGCGAGGTCACCGGCCACGAGATCCCCGTCGTCGTCGGCGAGCGCCGGCCCGGCGACCCGGCCGTGCTGGTCGCCTCGTCCGCGAGGATTCAGCGCGAACTCGGATGGAAGCCCGAGCGGGCGGCGCTGGGCGACATCGTCTCCGACGCCTGGAGAGCGCTTTCGCGAAACACCTGATACGGAGGCACGATATGTGCTGGGATATCGAAACGTGAGGAGCTTTTCACCAAGGGTCACGAAGCTGCTCTACGGTGCCCTCGTCGTGGCGGGCAGCCTGATGGCCGCCGCCGGTGTGTTGTTCGCGACGTCGCAGCCGGCGCCCGCCCTGCAGCCCACGCCGGCGATCCTGCCCGTGCCGTCGATCCAGTCCGTGCCCGCCGCGCCGACCGTGGCCTGCCCGTAGCCGACCGCGGGCCGTAGCCGACCGCGGCCTGCCCGTAGGGGCGGGCCCCGCCACAACGCGCACACGCGCCCCCGTCACGACGAGGGCGCGCGTTTCGCGTGGCTTCCGGATGCCGCCTGGTCTTCTCAGATGAGGCCCAGGGACGTCACCGCGTCGCGCTCCTCCGCCAGCTCGCGCACGCTGGCGTCGATGCGCTCGCGGGAGAAGGCGTCGATCTCGAGCCCCTGGATGATCTCGAACCTGCCGCCGGCCGCGCGCACGGGGAACGACGAGATGAGCCCCTCGGGCACGCCGTAGGAGCCGTCGGAGACCACGGCCGCCGACGTCCACTCGCTGCCGTTGACCCAGTCGTACACGTGGTCGATCGCGGCGTTGGCCGCCGAGGCCGCCGAGGAGGCGCCACGCGCCTCGATGATCGCGGCGCCGCGCTTGGCCACCGTCGGGATGAACGTGTCGCGCAGCCAGTCGGGGTCGACCTGCTCGGCCGCGACCTTGCCGCCCACCTCGGCGTGGAACAGGTCAGGGTATTGGGTGGCGGAGTGGTTGCCCCAGATCGTCATCTGCTTGATCTCGGTGACCGGCACCTGGAGCTTGGCGGCCAGCTGGGACAGCGCGCGGTTGTGGTCGAGCCTGGTCATCGCCGTGAAGCGCTCGGCCGGCACGTCGGGCGCGTTGCGCTGGGCGATGAGCGCGTTGGTGTTGGCCGGGTTGCCCACGACCAGCACCTTGATGTCGTCGGCCGCGTGGTCGTTGATCGCCTTGCCCTGAGGGCCGAAGATGCCGCCGTTGGCGCCGAGCAGGTCACCGCGCTCCATGCCCGCCTTGCGCGGCATGGCGCCGACCAGCAGGGCGACGTTGGTGCCCGCGAAGGCGACGTTGGGGTCGTCGGTGATCTCGATGCCGGACAGCAGCGGGAACGCGCAGTCGTCGAGCTCCATCGCGGTGCCCTCGGCCGCCTTCACCGCCGCCGGGATCTCCAGCAGGCTCAGCTTGACCGGGACGTCGGCGCCGAGCAGCTGCCCCGACGCGATGCGGAAGAGCAGCGCGTAGCCGATCTGGCCGGCTGCTCCGGTGACGGTCACCTTGACGGGCGCAGTGGCTGACGACGCCATGGCCTTCCCCTAACTCGCAGGACGATTGGTTGACCTTCGGGATGTTACCCGCACGTCATCAGCAGGTTTCCATCGCGGGTACCTTCAGCTCCATTTCGAAATCGACCCTACCGAACCGGCTGGTCAGAAGCCTCTCGATGACACCCCGGGCGTAGAGGTCGGCGATGACGGCCTTGATCGCCTTGCAGGTCTTCAGGTCGCCGTTCCTGATGCCGACGGCGTACCGCTCGTTGTTGAGCTTCGCGCCGAGGATCTTGTAGCGCAGGCTCTCGCGCTGCGCGAAACCGGCCAGGACCACGTCCTCCCCCGGCACGGCCGCGATCTTGCCGCTTCTGAGCAGGTCCATGCACGCGGCGTAGTCGCTGACCGGCACCGGCTCGACCGTCACCTTCTCCTGCACCTCGCCGAGCGAGCCGCTGGGAGCGCAGACCTTCTTGCCCTTGAGGTCGCCGATCTTGTCCAGGCCGCTGTCCGCGCGTACCAGCAGGTCGCGGTGCGCCACATAGTAGGGGCCCGCGAACTGGGTCTTGCCCTTGTCGACGGAGTAGGCGGCGACGACGAGGTCGACCTTGCCCTTCTCCAGAGCCTCGGCCCTGTCGCCCCTGCTGACCTGGACGAACTTCGTCTCCTTCGCGCCGAGCTCCGTGGCGAGCTGCCTGGCGACGTCGACGTCGAAGCCCTCGAAACCGTCGCCGTTGCGCAGGCCCACGCCCGGCAGGTCGCCCCGCACGCCGATCACGATCCGGCCGGTGGCGGCGACCTTGTCCACCACGGACGGGCGCGTGGGTTCGGCCGTCGGGCCGGGCGTACCGCCGAACGGCAGCGTCAGCCACCCGTTCGCCGTCGCCAGCACCGCGGCGGCCGTGACGGCGGCGAGTGTGGCGGCCGCCGCCGCCAGGACCCGCGCCCGACGGCGACGCTTGCTCTTCTTCGCCGGGTACGGCGCCCCGCCTCCCTCAGCGCCGCCAGTTGGGGGCCCCGCTTCGCCCGGAGGCGGCCCGGACTCCTCTGGAGGCGCCGTCGGCAGCCCCATGGCGCCCTGAGGGCCTGTCTGCTGCCCTGTCGCGCCTTGAGAGCCTGTTTGCCCTGTCGCGCCCTGAGAGCCCGCTTGCGGCCCCGTGACGTCCCGAAGGGAGGTCGCGGCGCGCCCCAGGCCTGTGCCTGTCCCCGCGCCCGCGCCTGTGCCTGTGCCTGTCGCCGCGCCTGACCCTGTTCCCGCGCCTGACCCTGGGTTTTCGGGTCCTGTTACCGTACCGGCCTCGGGCTCCGCGCCCGCCGGCGCCTCCGTCCCCGTCGCGCCGGGCCCCGTCGTGGACCAGCCCGTGCCCGGCTGCCGACCCGTCCCCTCGGACGTGCCGTGGCGGGACGGCATGACCAAGGCCCGCAGGCTGGGATGGTCGGTGATCGATCCGGCCGACACGCGGATGAACGGCGTCGTGTCGTCGCCGGCCAGCTGCACGCCCTTGGTGAGCACGGCCGTGGACGCCCCCGCCGTGGACGACTGCCCGAGCAGCCGCAGCAGGATCTGGTCGGCCGAGGGCCGCTCGGCCGGCGACTTGGCCAGCGCGGAGCTCACCACGCTGCGCAGCGGCTCCGCCATCATGGAGACGTCGACCTCGTGGTTGAGGATCCGGTTGAGCACCACCGCGATCGACTTGCCCTCGAAGACGGTCTCTCCCGTCGCCGCGAAGGCCATGGTCGCGCCCCAGGAGAAGACGTCGGTGTAGGGGCCGATGTCGTCGCCCGCGATCTGCTCGGGCGCCATGTAGGCGGGCGTGCCGATGGCCCGGCTGGTGATCGTGCCGGTGGAGTCGATGATGCGGGCGATGCCGAAGTCGACCACGCGCGGCCCGTCGGCGGCGATCAGCACGTTGTCGGGCTTGAAGTCGCGGTGGATGATCGAGGCGTGGTGGATGGCGGTGAGGGCGGTGGCGGTGCCGATGGCCAGCCGGTCGAGCGTCGTGCCGGTGAGCGGCCCGTCGCTGTCCACGAGGTCCCGCAGCGCCTTGCCCTCGATGTATTCGCTGGCGATGTAGGGGGTGTCACCGTCGAGGTCGGCCTCGATCACCCGGGCGGTGCAGAACGACGCCACGCGCTGCGCGGCCTTCAGCTCCCTGGCGAAGCGCGACCTGGCGATGGTGTCGCCGCTGAACTTCACGTGCAGCAGCTTGATGGCCGCGCGCTCCCCCTCGTCGTTGACGCCCAGATAGACGATGCCCTGACCGCCTTCGCCGACCCGTCCGGACAGCCGGAACGACCCCAGATGGGTGGGATCGCCGGCCACCAGCGGCGAAATTCGCGGCATACGTCATCCCCACGTGTTCTGAACCCCAACGACGCAAACTTTACGACGCCCAGCCACTTCCCAGGGATTTGTTAAGCCTTCGAGACCTTGGGGTTTGCCGACGTGGCCGTGGGCACGGTCGAATGTGCAGCAGACGATCACCAGGAGCCGATGATCATGAACCGTCCTTACGACATCGTACTTTTCGGTGCGAGCGGATTCACCGGCGCCCTCACTGCCGCCTACCTCGCCCGCTCCGCCGGCCCCGGTGTGCGGTGGGCGGTGGCCGGGCGCGACCGGGCCAAGCTGGAGCGGCTCGGGCTCGACGTGCCCGTCCTGCTCGCCGACTCCACCGACCCGGACTCGCTGGCCGAGCTGGCCCGCAGCACGCGCGTCCTGGTCACCACGGTCGGCCCCTACGTCACGTACGGCGAGCCGCTCGTCGCCGCCTGCGCCGACGCCGGCACCCACTACCTCGACCTCACGGGTGAGCCCGAGTTCGTGGACCGCATGTACGTCCGCCACCACGATCGGGCCGTCACGAGCGGAGCCAAGATCGTGCACGGCTGCGGCTTCGACTCGATCGTCTTCGACCTCGGCACCCTCTACACCGTCTCCCAGCTGCCCAAGGACGTGCCGCTGACGGTCAGCGCCTTCCTGCGGGCCAACGCGCGGTTCTCCAGCGGTACGCTGACCAGCGCGATGTCCATCGTCGGCCGGGCCAGGCAGGCGGCCGAGGCCGCCGCCCAGCGGCGCGCCGCCGAGTCCGGACCCCTCGGCCGCAGGGTGAGCGCACGGGCGGGCGGCCTGCGTTACGTGGGCGGCTGGGCGCTCCCGATGCCCACCGTCGACCCGCTGATCGTCGGCCGCTCGGCCCGCCTCCTCGACCGCTACGGCCCCGACTTCACCTACCGCCAGCACATCGCCGTCAAGACCCTCCCCGCCGCGTTGGCGCTCGTGGCGGGCGCGGGGACGTTCGCGGCGCTCGCCCAGCTCCCCGGCGTACGCGAGCGGCTCCTGGACCGGGTGAGACCCGGTGAGGGCCCGTCACCCGAGCAGCGGGCGAAGAGCTGGTTCAAGGTCACGTTGCTGGGCGAGGGCGGCGGCGAGCGGGTCGTCACGGAGGTCGCGGGCGGCGACCCGGGCTACGACGAGACCGCCAAGATGCTCGCCGAGTCGGCGCTGTGCCTGGCCTTCGACGAGGTGCCCGACCTGGCGGGCCAGCTCACGACCGCCTCGGCCATGGGCAGGCCGCTCATCGACCGGCTGCGGGCGGCCGGCATCTCCTTCACGACCCGATCGGGGTGAGCCGCCCCGGACCAGCGTGCGGGGGCACGCGGACTTCCGCAGGTTATGGTCGGGCTCGGCCGTCAGCCAGGTGGGCTCGGCCGTGGGCATGGTGGCGCTGCCCGTCGTGGCGGTCACCGTACTGAAGGTCTCCGCGTTCGAGGTCGCCCTGCTGTCGGCGCTGACGGCGATCACCACCGCGCTCCTTGCGTTCCCGCTGGGGCGGCACGTCGAGTTCCGGCGCAAACGGCCTGTCATGATCGCGGCCGACGTCGTCCGGTGTGCCTGCCTGGCGAGCGTACCGATCGCGGCCTGGCTGGGCGTGCTGACGTTCGCGCAGCTGTGCGTGGTCGCGGTGGTCAACGCGACGTGCCAGATCGCGTTCGCGGCGGCGGCACAGGCGCACCTCAAGGCGCTCGTCTCGCCCGAGCGGCTCATCGACGCCAACAGCCGGCTCGAGTCGACGCGCTGGCTCAGCATCTCGGTCGGCCCGTCCGCCGCCGGCGCGCTCATCGGCCTGCTCAGCGCGGTCGGTTCCCTGGTCGTGAACGCGGTGTCCTTCCTGGTCAGCGCGCTGGCCATCAGGCGGCTGCGCGCCCCGGAGCCGGACCCGCCCGCGCGCGCCCCGCGCTCGTCGCGCCGGGCGGAGCTCTTCGGCGGGTGGACCTTCGCCTGGGGCCAGCCGGCGTTGCGCCCGATGCTGATCAGCTGGGTGACCTTCGCCGGCGCCAGTTCGATGGGGGCGTCGTTCGCCACGGCGGTCACGCAGCCGCTGTTCATCCTGCTCGGCGGCCTCGTGGCGACCTGGGCCGGCACCCGCGCCGCGCTCTTCGCCGCCGCCGCTCTCATGTGCGCGGCGGCGCCGCTGCTGCCGCGCGGTCCTAGTAGGGCAGGCTCCACGTGAGGAACGACTTAAGCAGGTACGGAGCCTGGTACTTCGGGTACGCGACCGTCCGCGGGTCCCCGTCGGAGGTGTAGCGCATGTCCGGGTTGTTCTTGAGCCAGTCGAGCCACGCGTGCGAGCAGAACTGCTTGCAGTCGCCCTTCTTCTCCATGACCTTGATCCGCGGGATGCCGGCCGGGTCGAACGACTTGCTGAACGGGGCGGGGGCGGGCGTGTAGCCGGCCAGGAACGCCCCCTGGTGCTTGAAGTGCTTGCCCTTCATGGCCCACTGCTTCTTGCGCGGCTGGTTGCCGTAGGGCAGGGAGATCGTGGTCGGCTTGACCGACGACAGCGTGCCGACCTGCTTGGCGATCGAGCCGATCTGCTCCTCGACCTTCTCGTGCGACAGCCCGCGCAGGTTGAGGTGGTCGCGGGTGTGGTTGCCGATCTCGAACCCGTTGTTCTTCAGCCAGAGCAGCATCTGGGCCTGCTCCGCCGGGACGCTCTTGCCGAACATGTCGCGCGTCACGTAGAAGGTGGCGACCGGGCGGAAACCCGGGTTCTTGGCGGCCACGTCGAGCAGGATCTCGACGGCCGTGTCCTTCTGGGGCACGCCCATCTGGTTCAGGGTGAGCTGCGACGGCGAGGAGTCGTCGAAGGTCAGGACCACGGGGTGCTTGCCGGCCGGGATGTCGATCTTTCCGGACACCATCTCGGCGGCCGTGATCGGCACGTACCCCTCCTTGACCAGCCGCTCCAGGTCCGCGCGGAACTGCCGCGGCGTACGGTCGTCCGTCGTGGTCGGCTTGGGGATGACCCGGTGGAACATCAGCACCGGGATCTGCCCGAGTTCGTTCGCCTTCACGGCGGCCGCGGCCTTCGCCTTGGCCGCCTTGCTGACCTTGACCTTGGTGGCGGCGTCGGCCTTGCTGTCCGCCAGCTTGGCGGTGTCGGGCGGCGAGTCACAGCCGGACACCATCGCGACGGCGGCGACCAGTCCTAGCCCGCCCATGATTCCCAGTCGCATCCGAACCCCCCGAGACACGTACGACCGTTACGGTAGGTAGCGGTTTGTGCACCTACAGGGAGACTCCTACCCAGGTGATCAACTACGCCACGCGCACCTCGCCGTCAAGAGATGGTCTGGAGATCACGTAGAAACGGGAAAGACGCACGCGAAACGGCCCCTACCTGTGAGCGGAGGTAGGGGCCGTGCGTGATCGAACTAGGCGGACATCTTCTTCTTGAGGTTCTCGTCCAGCGCCGCCAGGAAGTCCTGGGTGGTCAGCCACTGGGCGTCGCCGCCGACCAGGAGCGCGAGGTCCTTGGTCATCTGGCCGCCCTCGACGGTCTCGACGCAGACCTGCTCCAGCTTGTCGGCGAACTCGGTCACCGCCGGGGTGTTGTCGAGCTTGCCCCGGTGGGCCAGGCCACGGGTCCACGCGAAGATCGAGGCGATCGGGTTGGTGGAGGTGGGCTTGCCCTGCTGGTGCTGGCGGTAGTGGCGGGTCACCGTGCCGTGCGCGGCCTCCGCCTCGACGGTGCGGCCGTCGGGGGTCATCAGCACCGACGTCATCAGGCCGAGCGAGCCGAAGCCCTGCGCCACCGTGTCGGACTGCACGTCGCCGTCGTAGTTCTTCGCCGCCCAGACGTAGCCGCCCTCCCACTTCAGCGCCGCCGCGACCATGTCGTCGATGAGGCGGTGCTCGTAGGTGAGGCCGGCCTTCTCGAAGTCGGCCTTGAACTCCGACTCGTAGACCTCGGCGAAGATGTCCTTGAACCGGCCGTCGTACGCCTTGAGGATCGTGTTCTTCGTCGAGAGGTAGACCGGGTAGTTGCGCGACAGGCCGTAACGCATCGACGCGCGGGCGAAGTCGCGGATCGACTCGTCCAGGTTGTACATCGCCATCGCGATGCCGCTGCCGGGGAAGTCGTACACGTCGAGCTCGATCGGCTCCGAGCCGTCCTTCGGCGTGAACGTCAGGGTGAGCGTGCCCTCGCCGGGGACCTTCAGATCGGTGGCGCGGTACTGGTCACCGAAGGCGTGACGGCCGACGACGATCGGCTTGGTCCAGCCGGGGACGAGCCGCGGCACGTTGGACATGATGATCGGCTCGCGGAAGATGACGCCACCGAGGATATTGCGGATGGTCCCGTTCGGGGACTTCCACATCTTCTTCAGGCCGAACTCCTCGACCCGCGCCTCGTCCGGGGTGATGGTGGCGCACTTCACGCCGACGCCGTGCTTCTTGATGGCGTTGGCGGCGTCGATGGTGACCTGGTCGTCCGTCGCGTCCCGGTGCTCGATGCCGAGGTCGTAGTACTTCAGGTCGACATCGAGGTAGGGAAGGATCAACTGGTCCTTGATGAACTGCCAGATGATCCGGGTCATCTCGTCGCCGTCAAGCTCGACGACCGGACCCTCCACCTTGATCTTGGGCATGCGAATGGTTCCCCTTCAATGAATTGATGCGTTGAGGCTATCGGACCGTCAAGTCACCCAGCTAAAAGGGACAAGATCAGCGCCTTGAGCTCGTTGTTGTAGAGCAGCAGCGAGGTCAGGACCAGCACGAAACCGAAGACCGACAGGGTGATGACGTCCGTCCGTCTGCTCCGGATGGACAGGTGCCCGCCGTATCCGGCGAAACGGAGGGCGGCGGCGACCATGATGACGGCGCCGACGGCGAACCCGCCCCAGCGCGGGTCCACGAAGTAGGTCACGAGCACGCCGACGACCGCACCCACCAGGATCAGCGGGTACGGCCCCCAGCTCTCGCGTTCAGTCCCTTGGCTCAACGCATCCGCTCACAGTCGCAATGATCCCATTCGCTCGGCCTCATCGCTCGCGTTCATCGCCGCTCGTCGTCCGGCGCTCTTCGTTCATCGTTCGTCGATCGGCTTCCATTTCTGGTCCGTCTCACCGATGTACTCGCTGTCCGGACGGATGAGCCGGTTGTCGGCGTGCTGCTCGATGACATGGGCCGTCCAGCCGGACATGCGGCTGATCGAGAAGACCGGCGTGAACAGGTCGGTCGGGATGCCGAGGTAGTGGTAGACGGACGCGGCGAAGAAGTCGACGTTGGGATAGAGGCCCTTCGTCTCGAAGACGACCTCCTCCATCTCCTTGGACATCCGGTAGTAGGTGTCGTCGCCGGACGACTCGGCCAGTTCGGCGCTCATCCTGCGCAGGTGGGTGGCGCGCGGGTCCTCGGTCTTGTAGACGCGGTGGCCGAAGCCCATGATCTTCTCGCCGGCCGCGAGCTTGTCGCGTACGGCCTGGGCCACATTGCCGGGCGTCAGCGACTCCAGGGTCTTCATGACCTGCTCGTTCGCCCCGCCGTGCAGCGGGCCCTTGAGCGTGCCGATGGCGGCGACGATGGCGGAGTGCATGTCCGACAGTGTCGCGGCGCACACGCGGGCGGCGAACGTGGAGGCGTTCATGGTGTGGTCGGCGTGCAGCACCAGGCACTCGTCGAAGATCTCGACCTCACGGGGGTCGGGAGTGCGGCCGGTCACCTGGAGCAGGAAGTTGGCGGCGATGCCGCGCGAGGGGTCGGGGTCGGGAACGCTCCCGCCGCTGCGGGCGGCGTGGAAACGGGCGACCAGGAGGGGTTGCTGCGCGGTCAGCCGGGCCGCCTTGCGCAGGTTGGCGTCCGGGGTGATGGAGTCCTTGTCCGGGTCGTCGGCCCCGGACAGTGAAACCAGCGAGCGCAGCGCCTCCATGGGTTTCTGTTTCTCGGCGATTTCGGCGATGTTCGCCGAGACCAGGGCGCCGAGCTCCCTGCCGCTCACCAGTTCGGCCGCGTACGCGCCTAGTTCGGCCCGGTCGGGCAGCTTGCCGCGCTGCAGCAGGTGTGCTGTCTCCTCGAACGTCGCACGGCCGGCCAGGTCGTGGATGTCGTATCCACGGTAGAAGAGCCGGCCGGCCTTTCCGTCGATGTCGCTCAGCGCTGTGGACGCGGCGACGACATCGGCCAGACCTTTCGTGGGCTTGTCCGCCATGGGTGTTTCCTCCGCTTATCTTCCCTCGGAGTCTACCCGTGAGCAGGCAAAACCGGCTTCAAAGGTCCAGACCAATTTCACGCCGGATTCTCCTTACAGCAAAGGAGATTCCGCATCCCCTCGTTTGGGTAAGCCGGAGCTGTAGTAATAGTTACGGCGGGCTACCTGGGGAGGAACTGCCGTGCCCAGGAGTAGGCGTGCCGTTCATACGCTGCGTCAACCCAGGGGAGGAACCGCCAGTGGAGGGGCCGTTCATACGCATCGAGGACACCGGCGAGGTGGTCCCCTTGCGCCCCGAGATCACAACGGTGGGAAGGGGCCGGGGTGTGGACATCCGGCTCACCGACCCCAGTGTGTCTCGACTCCATGCCGAGTTCGTCAGACGAGGACCCTACCTGTATGTCGTCGACCTGGGTTTGTCCAGGAACGGCACGCGGGTGAACGGCAGGCCGATCGCCCGGAGGGTCCTTGACGACGGCGACGTCGTCTCCTTCGGCGCCGCCAGGGGTCGCATCGGCGGAGTCCCCCGTGAGGACTTCGCCCCTGAGGTCGAGCTGCGCAGGGCGGCCGCGCCCGAGCTGACCAGGCGCGAGGTCGATGTGCTGACCTCGCTCTGCAGGCCGGCGCTGTCGGACGAGGCGTTCGTCGCCCCGGCGACCGCACGCGAGATCGCCGACGACCTGGTCGTGACCGAGGCCGCGGTCAAACAGCATTTGCTGCGGCTCTACCAGAAGTTCAGGATTCCCGAGGGCACCAACCGGCGCACGCGGCTGGCCAACGAGGTCGTCGCGCTCGGCCTCGTACGCCCGACCCCCGTGGTGCCGCCGCAGAGGTCGTCGGGAGCCGCCGAGCAGCCGTCGGCCGCTGGGCGGAGAGCTTCTTAGGTGTCCGGCAGGCCACCTACGTAGACCGGTTCGCGACCGGGGCCACGGCGAGGGGTTCCGGCAGCGTCGGAACCCGTACGAGCGGTGGTGTGGGCACGCACTCGGGCGGGGCGTGCGAAGCTGATCGCCGGCCGGCTGACCGGCCGGCGACACGTACGGGCGCAGCACGCCCGCGAGCCGGCTCAGATGGCCCGGAATCCGTTGCTGGGCCTGCTGGTCCTGTTGGCGCGGTCGACGGCCACCACGTAGTAGTGGTCGCCGCGCTTGCCATCGGGGTCGGTCCAGCGCACCTGCCGGTCGCCGGGCACGACGGCCACCAGGTGGCGGGCGTCGGCGAAGTCCCTGCCGGAGCGCGAGGGCCGGTCGAGGCGGAAGACGGCGAACTGGAACGGCTCGTCCCGTCCTGTCGCCACCGCCCGCACCTCCACCCCTCCGTGGCGGCGCAGCGCGTACGCCAGCACCGGCCGGCGCGGCGGCTCCCCCTTGGCGAGCCTGGGCAGCACGGGCGCGAGCGCGGGCCGCCGGTAGTGCTCGTCGACCGCGGTCGAGATGGAGGCGATCCTGTCGACCTTGACATCGTTGGCGTTGTACCAGATGTCGCCGCCGATCTCGGGGTGGTCCCTGTTGAGGGTGAGGTGCCTGGACAGTTCGTCCGGCGCCTGCCACTCCGCCGCCTGCGCGGGGTCGCCGGCCTTGTACGCGGCCTGGCCGATCCACAACTGCGTCTTCGTGCCCGCGGCGACGTCGGACCACCACGGGACCAGCTTGGAGTAGTCGGCCGGCGGCTGTCCGATGTACCAGTAGAGCTGCGGCGCGATGTAGTCGAGCCAGCCCTTCTTGACCCAGCCGCGGGTGTCGGCGTGCAGGTTGTCGTAGGACTGGCCGCCGTTGGTGTCGGATCCGAGCGGGTCACTGGCCTTGTTGCGCCAGATGCCGGACGGGCTGATGCCCCACGCGATCTCCGGCTTGGACTCCAGCACCCGCTGCTGCATCTCCTGGACCATCAGGTCGACGTTGTTGCGCCGCCAGGAGGCCAGGTCGGGGAAGCCGGCGCCGTGCTCGGCGTACGCGGCGCTGTCGTCGAAGTCCGGGGTGTTGGTCGGGTAGAAGTAGTCGTCGAAGTGGAGGCCGTCGATGTCGTAGCGGGTGACCGCGTCCATCATGGCGTCCTGGCAGAACCTGCGCACTTCCGGCATGCCGGGGTTGTAGTAGAGCTTGCCGCCGAACGGCAGGATCCAGTCGGGGTGCTTGCGCCCGGGGTGGTCGGGGTGCAGCTTGGCCGGGTCGTCCTGCATCGAGACGCGGTAGGGGTTGAACCACGCGTGGAAGGCCAGGCCGCGCTTGTGGGTCTCCTCCACGGCGAACCCGAGCGGGTCGTAACCGGGATCCTGCCCCTGCGTCCCGGTCAGATACTGTGACCAGGGCTCGAACGGCGACGGCCAGAACGCGTCCGCGGTCGGCCTGATCTGCACGAACACCGAGTTGAGCCGGCGCTGCACGGCCACGTCCAGCCAGGCGAGATACTCGGCCTTCTGCTCTTCCGCGGTCAGTCCCGGCTTCGAGGGCCAGTTGATGTTGACCACGGAGGCGATCCACATGCCGCGCATCTGGCGCAGCGGCGGGATGTGCCCGCCCGTCGAGGCGTAGGCGGGCAGCGGGACGACGGAAGCGGCGGCGGCGAGGGCTAAGCCCTTCAGGAGAGTCCTTCTGCTGGGCATGGGGGGTGGGCCTCTCGGAAGTGGTTGTGTCGAGGGCGACAATGACAGAAAATTACCTTCAGATCAACAATCGTGAAGGAAAATGCCGATGAGCGGTGACCTGTACAGACTGGCGATGACGGTGCTCCATCCGGGGTATGAGGGGACCTCTGCTCCCGAGTGGCTGCGCCGGGCGCTGGGCGAGGGTCTCGGCGGCGTCGTGCTGTTCGCCCGCAACGCCATCGACGCGCAGCTCGTACGGCAGTTCCGCGCCGAGAACCCGGACACCGTCGTGGCGATCGACGAGGAAGGCGGCGCGGTCACCAGGCTCGAGGTCGCGGAGGGCAGCTCCTTCCCCGGCAACCGGGCGCTGGGCGTGGTCGACGACGTGACCCTCACCGAGCGGGTCGGCCGGCAGATCGGCAGGATGCTCGCCGAGCTCGACATCACGCTCGACTACGCGCCCTCCGCCGACGTCAACTCCGACCCGGCCAACCCGGTGATCGGCGTACGCTCGTTCGGCCCGACCGCCGACCTGGTCACCCGCCACACCGTCGCCTACGTCGACGGCGTGCAGGGCGCGGGCGTGGCCGCCTGCGCCAAGCACTTCCCCGGGCACGGCGACACGGTCACCGACTCCCACCTGGCGCTGCCCACCGTGCACGCCTCGCGCGAGCTCTTCCTCGAACGCGACCTGCCGCCCTTCCGCGCCGCGATCGACGCCGGGGTGCGCTCCATCATGTCGGGGCACCTGCTCGTCCCCGCTCTCGATCCGTCGATGCCGGCGACGCTCAGCCGTACCATCCTGACCGAGCTCCTGAGGGGCGAGCTCCGTTTCGACGGGATGCTGGTCACTGACGCGATCGAGATGCAGGCGGTGGCCGACATGTTCACCCCCGGCGAGATCGCGGTGCGCGCCCTCGACGCGGGTGTGGACGCGATCTGCGTGGGGCTGTCCACCGAGGAGAGCCTGCACGAGATCCGCGACGCGATCGTGGCCGCCGTACGCGAGGGAAGGCTGGAGGAGGAACGGCTGGCGCAGGCGGCCGGCCGGGTGAGCGCCCTCGCCGGCTGGTACGCCGCCCGCACGGACCTGCGCGACAAGGCCCGCGGCGACGTCGACGAGAGCGTCGGCCTGGAGGCCGCCAGGGCCGCGCTGACCGTCTCCGGCACCCCCGCGCTCGACCGCGCGCCCCTGGTCGTCGAGGTCAACACCCGCTTCAGCAAGGCGGTCGACCCGGCCACGCCGACCGGCGTCACGGCCGCCCTGACCTCCCTGCTGCCAGGCACGGCCAGGGTGCAGATGGAGCCGCAGGGCGAGCTGCCGCCCTTCGACGAACGGCCGGTCGTGCTAGTGGTGCACGACGCCGCCCGGCACTCCTGGGTGCGGGAGACCGTGGCGACGGCCCTCGCGCGCAGGCCCGACGTGATCGTGGTCGACACCGGCATCCCCGCACCTCCCGGCGACGCCGCCCCCGAATGCACTCATGTGGCGACCCACGGCATCTCCCGCGTGTCCGCCCTCGCGGCGGCGGAAAGGCTGCTGCGTTGAGCGCCGAGCCCGCGAACCCGGTCGCGGCCGTACGCGCCGTACTGCCGTCGCTCACCCCTGCCGCGCAGTCCATCGCCCGCATCATCCTCGACGATCCCGGACTGGTCGTGCGGAGCACGATCACCGAGTTCAGCGCGGTGTCCGGCACCAGCGAGGCGACGATCGTACGCACGGCGCGGGCGCTCGGGTTCGCCGGATACTCGCAGATGCGCTTCGCGCTGGCCGCGGCCGTCGCCAAGGAGCCAGAACGGCTGGTCCCCGGCGACCTCGCCCCCGACGACCCGCTGACCGACGTGATCTCCAAGGTCGCGCGCGCCGAGTCGGAGGCGCTGGCCGACACGGCGGCGCAGCTCGACCCCGAACAGTTGGGCGAGGTCGTGCAGGCCATCTCGACGGCCCGGCGGGTGGACGTCTACGGCGTGGCGGCCTCCGGCCTGGTGGCCGCCGACATGTCGCAGAAGCTGCTGCGCATCGGCCTGTCCAGCCATCCGTTCAGCGACGCCCACCTGGCCCTCACCAGCGCGGCGCTGCTCAAGGACGGCGACGTGGCGGTGGCGATCAGCTGCAGCGGTGAGACGCCCGACGTGCTGGTGCCCGTCAGGACGGCGGCCGAGGCCGGCGCGCTGATCGTCGGGATCACCAACAACCCCCGATCGTCGCTGGCCGGGATGGCGCACCACACGCTGGTGTCGGCGGGCCGCGAGACGGCCTTCCGGCCGGGCGCGCTGGCCAGCCGGATCAGCCAGCTGCTGATCGTCGACTGCATCTTCGTGGGGCTCGCGCAGCGTACCTATGACAGGGCCGACGCCGCCATCCGCGCCACCAGGGAGGCGACCGACCGCTACCGCGCCCGCTGAATCCCGGGTGACATCCTCGCCGTCGCGCGGGCGCCGCAGAGCCGGCGCGCGTCTATCAGGCACGTCCAGCGGGCAAGAAGACAACGATGAGCACCGTCAGGGACGCCGCGTTCGACGTGCTGAGAAGCCGCGGGCTGACCACGATCTTCTGCAACCCCGGCTCCACCGAGGTGCCCCTGCTCACCGACCTGCCCGACGACCTGCGCTTCGTGCTCGCGCTGCACGAGACGTCCGTGGTCGGGATGGCGACCGGCTGGGCCATCGGCACCGAAGCGCCTGCCCTGGTCGTTCTGCACACCACCGCGGGGCTGGGCACCGCGGTCGGCGCCATCGCCACCGCCCGGGTCAACCGGGCGCCCCTCGTCATCCTGGTGGGGCAGCAGGACCGCCGGCACGTGGCGCTGGAGCCGTTCCTGACCGGGCGGCTCGAAGGACTGGCGGGCGACTATCCGGTGTGGACCGACCAGCCGGCGCGGGCGCAGGACGTACCCGGTGCGCTGGCCCGCGCCTGGCACGAGGCGGTCACGGCCCGCGGGCCCGCGCTGGTGATCGTGCCGATGGACGACTGGCTCGCGCCCTTCGACGGCGAGGTCCTCGCGGCGCCCGCCCGGTTGCTGCGGCCGGCCGCCGTCCCCGACGCCGACCTGGCGCCGCTCGTGCACCTGCTGGCCGGCGCGCGGTCCCCGGCGATCGTGGCGGGCGCTGGAGCCGCGTGGGATCCCCTGGTCGCGCTGGCCGAGCGGCTGCGGTGCCCGGTGTTCCAGGAGTCGTTCGGGGCGCGGGGCGGCTTTCCGCAGGACCACCCGCAGTACGCCGGCGTCCTGCCCGCCGACAGGGCCCGGCTGCGGGAACGGCTGGCTCCGCACGACGTGGTGCTCGCGGTGGGCGCGCCGGTGTTCCGGCAGTACGTGTACGTGCCCGGCCCGCTGGTCGCCCCAGGCACGTCGGTCGCGCTCGTCACCGACGACCCGGCGGAGGCGCATCGCAGCCCGGCCGACCTGGCCTACCTCGCCTCCCCCGCCGCGGTCTGCGCCCGCCTGACCACCCTGCTCCCCACCCGGGCCGCCCCAGAAC